>NZ_JAZFXT010000025.1:0-94777 GCF_036448855.1 Methylobacterium ajmalii | reverse complement strand
CAACCTCTACCGTCGCGAGACCGAGTTCGCGGTCGTCCGCGCCGGCCTGAACTACAAGTTCAACGGCTTCTAGTCTGAACTCTCCGTCCCCGGACGGAGCGGAGCCCGGCCTCACGGCCGGGCTCTTCGCGTTTCAAGGAGCCTGCACGCGCGGCGTCGGTCGTTCTCCGTGGCGGCCCGGGCGGCGGGCCGATCCGGGATCCGCGAGTCCAGGCATCCGCATCCCGAGCGCGGGCAGGCCAGGCCATCGCGCGGGGAGGGGCGTGATCCCGCCCTCCCGGGACGCCACGAGCGACGCCCGGCGGGCGGCGTGCCGGAATCGATCCGGATCATCCCCTTGAGAATGGGCGGTCCGGCCGGACTGCGCGCCATCCGGATTGGGGTCGGGCCGGCGCCGTGCTACGGCGAGGGCAGGAGGACCCCCGATGTCATTCGATCGTTCCCGCCGCGGCAGCGACCCGCGCCAGACCGCCGAGGCGGCGTTCCGGGCCGTGACCCGCAAGCCCGCCGAGGGCCCGGCCCCGCAGGACGCCAAGCCGAAGCCCGCCGCCAGGGCCGCGATCCCGGGCGTGCGCGAGACCGTGTCCCTGCGCCTCGACCGCGACGTGCTCGAGCATTTCCAGGGCGAGGGTCCGGGCTGGCAGGACCGCATCAACGCGGCTTTGCGCAAGGTCGCGGGCCTCTGATGGCGGCCGCACTCTGATGCGGCTGCGGTGCGCGGCGCTCCTCCTGCTGCTCGCCGGGCCGGCGCAGGCCGAGGGCGGGCTGGTGACCAACCCGTTCGCGTCGAACTACCGCTCGGTGCCGATCGGCGCGCGGGCGACCCCGCCGCGCCTCAGCGCAGGAACTGCCCGAAGGCCCGCGGCCCGTCCGAGGTCTTCACCGTTCCGGTCACCCGCAGGGTCGCCGCATCGATCGCCGTGAGGGTGTTCGATTCCCAGTTGGCGACGTAGACCGTGCGGCCGTCCGGGCTCGCCTGGATGCCCTCCGGGTATTCCCCGACGTCTATGCGGGGTCCGGGCTCCAGGGTGGCCGCGTCGAAGGTGCTCACCGTGCCGCCGTACTGGTCGGTGACGAAGGCGCGGCCCTGGGCCAGCGCCACCGCGTAGGGCCGCTCGCCGACCTTGACCCGGCCGACCTCGCGGCGCGACGCGATGTCGACGACCGAGACGTCGTTCGAGCCGACATTCGCCGAATAGGCCCGCTTGCCCTGCGGATCGATCGTGACCCCGAACGGCCGGGTCCCGACCGGGATCACGGCGACGCGCCGGCGCGTCGCGGTGTCGACGAGGGAGAGCGCGTCGTCGTCGCGGTCCGCCGCCAGGAGGAACTTGCCGTCCGGCGTCACCGCGATCCCCGAGGGCGAGGTGCCGACCGGGATCTCGCCCGCGACCGCCAGGGTCTCGGGGTCGACCTGCCACAGGCGCTTGGCGTACCAGTCGGCGACGTAGACCGCGCCGCTCACCGGGTTGACCCCGACCCCGAGGGGACCGCCGCCGAGGGCGACCGTCTGCACGACCCGGCGCGTGGCGGCGTCGATCACCACCAGGGCCTTGCCCTCGGGCGCCGTGACGTAGACCCGGGCCCGGTCGGGCGAGAGCGCGATGCCGGCCGGCGCGCCCGGTACGGGAATCGTCGCCACCCGCTTCAGCCCGTCGAGGTCGACCACGTCGACCGCGTCGGCGTTCTGCGCGGTGACGAAGGCCTCGGTCACCCCCGACGGCTCCGCCCCGGCGGGGACCGGCGCGAGACCGATGCCCAGGAGGAGGCAGAGCCCGGCGAGGGACCGGGCGCGCCCGCGGCTCACGAGCCGCTCTTCTCGATCTTCGCCTTGAGGTTGTCGAGGCCGGCGCGGTACAAGCCCGACACCGCCTTGATCGCCGCCTCGTCGCTCAGCTCGGGCGGCGGATCGTTGTTCATGTAGCCGCGGTAGAACGCGCCGTCCCACACCACTTCCGACTTTCCGCCCTCGGCCGGCTCGACCTTGATCGTCGAGGAGTAGTTGTTGACCGGCAGCACCTTCACATCGACCTTGTTGATGCGGTACGACAGGCTTTTCTGCTCGGCCGAGTACTTGTAGAGTTCCTCGTCGACGGTGGGACCGCCCTTCAGCGTGAGGGTGCGGGTGGCCTTGACCTCGTTGCCGCCCTTGCCCTCGGTCTTCTCGACCGGCGGCAGCCAGCTCATGTCCTGGAAGTTGCCGACCACCGCCCAGACCTTGTCCGGCGCGGCGTTGATCGTGACCTTCTCCTCGACCTTCTTGCGGGTCGGGCCGTGGGCCTGGGCGGCGGGGGCCGCCGCGACGGCGGCGAGCAGGGCCGCCGCGATGATGCGCTTCATCGGATCTCTCCTGTTCACGCGTGTCTCACGCGTCATCGACCGCGAGGGAGCCTCCGGCCGCCTGGGGCAGGGCGGCCGCGACCTTCGCGGCGATCCAGTTCCAGGCCTCGCGCTCGGCGGGCCCGGCCGTCTTCTCGACGGCGATGCGGTGGTGCTGCAGCTCGGCCAGCACCGTGTCGGGGTTCAGCATGTGCAGGCGCGTCGACAGGATCGCCGCCTCCAGCACCGCGCTCTGCGCCCGGTTGTAGCCGAGGAAGGGCCGGTGCGCCTCGGCGCTGACCACCCGGCCGCGGAAGCGCGGCCGGACGGGGTCGTCGCGCACCTCCACGACCTGCAGTTCCATGTGGCCGTAGGCCGCCTCCAGGCGCGGCACCGGGATGTCGCGGCAGGGCACGCTCGCCCAGTCGCGCCGGCCGGTGACGCAGCCGGCGATCACCCGCACGTCCGAGGGCGCGGCGGCGGCGAAGAACGGCAGCGCCTCCAGGTTGGCGATGGTCGGCGAGGGCCGGAACGGCGCCACCCAGAAGTCCTCGCCGTCCCGGATCAGCCCGAACGGTACGAGGTGCAGGGCGCCGTCGGGCGCGAGCGTCGTGACGATGGTCTCGAGGATCAGCGGCACGGCCTCAGGGCTTCCCGCTCTGGCGGGTATGGCCCGGGGCCTTGAAGCGGGTGGTGTCCTCGGCGTCGGCGTCCATCGCACAGCCCCAGTCCAGCGGCTCGTCCTGCACGTAGCGCTTGCCGAGGCGCCAGGCCAGTTCCGCCTTGGTCAGTTCCCCGCCGAGATAGAAGGCGTGGCCGCCATCCGCCTCGACGCCGAGCTTGGGGAAGAACGCCATCGCGTCGTGCCCGACCTCGTGGATGTCGCGGTTGTAGATGTGGACCCCGTCCTCCGCGACCGCGACGCGGTAGTTCGGGTCGCGCACGTCCGCGGCCAGCGCCGCGATCTCGTCCGCCGTCTGGGTATAGGGCCGCTTGTCGTGCAGGGCGAGGAGGGCGCGGCCATAACCTTTGGGCAGGGCGGCATCGGCCTTGGCGGCGTACATCACCCGGCGGGCGGCGTCGTGCTCCTCGACCGTGCGGCGGGTGTGGTTCGAGACCTGCACGATCAGCACGTTGCCGATCGCCAGTTCGGAGCACACGCCCATCAGCAGCGCCGTCACCCCGAGGCTGTCGGCCTCGGTGAGCTCGGTCAGGTTGCCGGTCCCCATCATCATGGCGATGTCGGGGTGGCGGCGCCGGGTCTCGTGGTAGCGCACCAGCGACGCCGCGAAGCCGAAATGGATCGGCTCGAGGATCGGGTCGGCGATGAAGGCTTTGCCCGCCCGCTGCATCCGCTCGATCGCCCGGTCGAGGGAGGGCAGGTCCTCGGGCCGCATCGGCACCAGGATCGGCACCGCGTCGGTCTCGAAGGCGAGGTCGAGGGTCTCCTCGTTGAGGCTGAGCAGGAAGTCGGCCCCGGCCGCCGCGCCGCGCCGCAGCTCGTCGGCCGAGAACGAATCGACGCTGACCCGCAGCCCCTCGGCCTTGAGGAGCCGCACCGTGTCGTCGAGATGGGGAAAGGGCGTGTCGGGCAGGCCGCCCAGATCGATCACGTCGGCCCCGCGCCGCGCCAGGTCCTTGGCGCGGACGAGAATCTGCTCGGGCGTCATCCGCGAGGCGTCGACGATCTCGGAGAAGATCCGCACGTCGTGGCGCGTCAGGTCGACCTTGCGCCCGGCGAGCCCGAGGAAGACCGGCAAATCGACGATCTCGTCGGGCCCGCGCTCCACCGGCACGCCGAAATGCCCGGCCAGCACGGCGGGATCGGCCCGGCAGCGCCCGGGCAGGATGACCCGCGTCGCGTCAGCGGGGATCGTCACCCGGCGGCGGATGATCTCCTCGGTCATCAGCGCGGCGACCTTCACGCCGGCATCCGCGATGGTCCAGGCGAAACGCTCCGGCGGCAGGGTCGCGGCGATCTTCTCCAGCCGCGCCTTGGCGAGCCGTCCGGTGATGAAGACGAGGTGCTCCCTCACGCGGCGCGCTCCGACAGGGATCCGCGGCAGGTCCGGTCGCCGCCGGGGCCCCGTAGCACGATCGCGCCGGCGAAGAGAGTCGCAAAGGCCGGGAAGGCGGCGTCGACCAGCCCGGTTCGCGTGAGATCCGCGAGGGCGGCACCGGGCGCCGGGTCGGCGGACTTGACGAGCAGGCAGCGCGCGGCCCCGAGCCGCGCGGCGAGCCACAGCGCCAGGCTGTCCGAGGTCACGTCCCAGCTCTCCGGGATCTCCGGATGGCCGGCGGCGAGGGGCGAGGGGTCCCAGACCGGAACGATACCGGCGGCGAGGCCCGCGCCCGGATCCTGCATGACGACGAGGCGCGGCTCGATCGCCGCGAAGATCCGCGCCATGCCCGCCATCGCGTCGAGCGCGAGGCGATGGGCGAGGGGATCGGAAAATCCGAGGGCCGTTTGCGTCGTGCGCACCGCGTCGGCGAGCGCGCCGCCGCCCGGCACGATCGCCACCGGCCCGTCCTCCCCGTCGGCGAGCGACGAGAGCACCCGGCGCAGCCGGTCACGGTCGGCCACGAGGCTGCCGCCGACCTTGACGACGGTGAAGGCTCCCGGGAACCCCGGACCCTGCCGCGGCACCGGCTCAGGCCGCCGCGACGCGGGGCGCCGAGAGCCGCCGCGCCGCCTCGGCGATCCGCGCCGGATCGAGCCGCCCGGTGCGGTCCGCCGCCGCGCACAGGCCGCCGCGGAAGCCGAGATAGCCCGGCCGCAACGCCGCGAGATCGGGAATGTCGTCGAGCCGGAGCGAGCCGGCGAGGCCCGAGAGCAGGCCGTGCGCCCGGCACGCCGCCGTGAAGCCGGCGAGCCGCGGCAGGGCCAGGTGGTCGGTGAGGCGACGCCCGTCCTTGCCCCGCGTGTCGATCATCGCGCCGGAAAAACCCGCCTGGGCGAGCCCCGGGACGTCGGCCCCGTCCGGCCCGTCCTCGGCGAACAGCACCGCGATCACCGGCGTGCCGGCGGGCAGAAGCAGGCCCGCCGCGTCGCGCCCCGGCGCCCAGGCGATCTTGAGGTAGCCGACCCCCGTGCCGGCGAGCGCCGCGAGGCAGGCGGAGGCCTCCGCGGCGTCCCGCGGCTCGCCGGCCACCGCGCTGGTGAGCCGGTCGCCGCAGACCGCCACGATCGCCCGCACGGTCTCGGCCGAGAGCGCCCCGAGGGCGCCGCGCTCCGGGTCCTTGCCGTCGATCAGGTCGGCGCCGCCGTCGCGGGCGAGCGCCGCCTCCGCGGCGTCGCGGACGCTGACGAGGAGACGGACGCGGGAGGAAGACGGGTCGGGCACGGGATCAGGACCGGTTCGGCAGCGGCTCGGCAAACAGGCGGTTCTTCACCAGCGAGCGGACGCCGTGGATCCAGGTCTCGTCGGTGTCGCCCTGGATCACCACCTGGCCGCCGCGCAGCACCTTGCCGCTCGCCACGTCCGTGATGGTGATGTTCATGTTGAGCACCTGGGGCGCGCTGCGCTGGACGTAGCCGTAGACGACCAGAGCCGCCCCGGCCGCCTGGGCGATCTTTTCGGCGCAGCCGTCGCACTTGTAGAGCGGGGCGTCGCGCCGGATCGCCGCGGCCTGGGGCGCCAGGTCCACGGGGTCGAGCCCGCGCCCGGCGACCTCGCGCCGCAGGGCCTCGGTGGCGAGCGCCAGGCGCCGCGCCTCGTCGGGCTTCAACGGCCGCGGCCCGATCACGCCGGGCTCGGCCAGCTCGATCGCGAACACCGCCGCGGGGCTCGACGCCGCCTGGGCGGACGAGCCGGCGGGCAGGGCCGCGAGGGCGGGCAGGATCGCCAGGGCGGAAAGGGCGCGCAGAACCAGCATCGGGCGACCCTTGCATGGCGGTGCGGGCCGGCGCAACGCGGCCTCGCGCCACCGGCCTTCGGACTTTGGGCGAAGGATTTCTCAGAAATTCCTCATCGAACAGGCGTTGAGGGCGCCCGACGATCCGGGCTAGCCTGCCCCGGCATGGTCTCCTTCCGTAAGCGCGCCCTCGCCCCCCTCGGCCTCCTCGTCGCCCTGACGGCGGCGCCGGGACCGTGGGCCGTCGCAGCCCAGGCGCAAGCGCCCGATACGCAGGCGCCGGCACCCGCGCCGCCGACGGCCCAGCCCGCGGCTCCGAAGGCGGCGGAGATCCGCATCGGCCTGATCTACCGGCCGGCCCCGGCGCCGTCGTCCTACGACGCGCAGGCCGCGCCCGAGGACGAGGGGCTGGCGGGCGCCAACCTCGCCATCCGCGACAACACCACCACCGGCCGCTTCGTCGGCCAGAGCTACGCCCTCGACGCGGTGGCGCTCGGCACCGCCGCCCCGGGCGCGCCGCCGCCCCAGAGCCCGGTGGACGCCGCCCGCGAGCTCGCCGCCAAGGGCCTGCGCTTCATCGTGCTGGCTTTGCCCGCCGACGAGATGCTGGCGGTGGCCGACGCTCTCAAAGGGTCGGGCGTCGTCCTGTTCAACGCCAGCGCCCCCGACGACCGCCTGCGCGGCGCCGATTGCCGGGCCGACATCTTCCACGTCGCCCCGAGCCGGGCGATGCAGACCGACGCCCTGGCGCAGTTCCTGGCCTTCATGCGCTGGCGCAAGCTCTTCCTGATCACCGGCCCGCAGGACGGCGACAAGCTCTGGGCCGAGGCGCTGAAGCGCTCGGCCAAGAAGTTCGGGCTCCAGATCACGGCGGAACGGCCCTGGACCTTCGGCCCCCTGGCGCGGGCGCGGGGCGACACCCCGACCCGGTCCGAGGCCCTCGTCTTCACCCGCGGTCTCGACTACGACGTCGCCGTGGTGGCCGACGAGGCGGGCGATTTCGGCGACTACGTGCCGTTCCACACCGTCGATCCGCGCCCGGTCGTCGGCACGCAGGGGCTGGTGCCGACAACCTGGCACCCGACGCTCGAGGTCTGGGGCGCCGCCCAGGCCCAGAACCGCTTCCGCCGCCTCGCCGGCCGGCTGATGCGCCCCCTCGACTACCAGGTCTGGGCGGCGGTGCGCGCCGTCGGCGAAGCCGCCTTCCAGAAGAAGACCACCGACCCGGCGGCGCTCACGGCCGCCATCGCCGACCCGGCCTTCAGCCTGCCGGGCTACAAGGGCGTGGCCTTGAGCTTCCGCCCCTGGGACCACCAGCTGCGCCAGCCGATGCTGCTGGTGCAGCCCCAGGCGCTCGTGGCGGTGGCGCCGGAGCAGGGCTACCTGCACCAGCGCACGCCGCTCGACACGCTGGGCATCGACCTGCCGGAGACGCAGTGCAAGCTGCCGAAATCGTGATGGGTCACGCCCGCCCCCGCGTCAGCCATAAGTCGGCCTCGCCCGCGATCCCGCGGCAGGCCAGGTAAGATCCGAAGAGCACCAAAAGACGGACCGCGCGGGACGAGCGCGGCCGGAAGGGAGGACGAATGAGCCGTCACCGGATCGGATCGGCGCGCCCCGCGGCGCTCGCAGCGGCGTTGTCCGCCGCCCTCCTCGCCGCGCCCGCCCAGGCCACCACGGTCTATGTCAGCAACGAGAAGGGCAACTCGGTCAGCGTCATCGACGTCGAGACCCTGAAGGTCACGGCGACCTGGCCGGTCGGGCGCCGGCCGCGGGGGATCACGGTCGGCAAGGACGGGAGCCTGCTCTACGTCTGCGCCAGCGACGACGACCGCATCGACGTGCTCGACACCAAGACCGGCAAGATTGTGCGCTCGCTGCGCTCGGGGCCCGACCCGGAGCAGTTCATCGCGCACCCCTCGGGCAACCCGCTCTACGTCGCCAACGAGGACGACAGCCAGGTCACGGTCCTCGACATCGAGAAGAACAAGGTGGTGGCCGAGGTGCCGGTCGGCGTCGAGCCGGAGGGGATGGGGTTGAGCCCGGACGGGTCGATCCTGGTCAACACCTCCGAGACCACCAACATGGCCCACTTCATCGATACCAAGACCTTCCAGGTGATCGACAACGTGCTGGTCGACGCGCGCCCGCGCTTCGCCGAGTTCAGCCGCGACGGCAAGTGGCTGTGGATCTCGGCTGAGGTCGGCGGCACCGTCTCGGTCATCGACGTCGAGACCCGCAAGGTGGTGAAGAAGATCACCTTCAAGATCCCGGGCGTCACCGACGAGCAGATCCAGCCGGTCGGCGTGCGCCTGACCGGCGACGGCACCAAGGCCTTCATCGCGCTCGGGCCCGCCAACCGGGTCGCGGTGGTCGATGCCAAGACCTACGAGGTCCAGAAGTACCTGCCGGTCGGCCAGCGGGTGTGGCAGCTCGCCTTCACGCCGGACCAGAAGCTTCTGTTCACCACCAACGGCACCTCGAACGACGTCTCGGTGATCGACGTCGAGGCGATGAAGGTGACGAAGAGCATCCCGGTCGGGCTGCTGCCCTGGGGCGTGGCGGTCTCGCCGCAGTAAGCATCTTCCCCTCCCACTCGTGGGGAGGGGTCATGGGGATCGTAGATCCCGCGTGGGGGTAGTGCAGGAGGCACCGCGGAGGTTTCTCCGGCACCACCCCCACCCCCTCACCCCTCCCCACAAGGGGGAGGGGAGGCGATTGACCTCCCACCCGGATTCTTCATGCGCGCCCTTCTCACTGCCGCCCTGGCCTTCGGCCTCCTCGCCACCCACGCCTCCGCGGGCGACCTCACCAAGGGCCGCACCGACCTGCCCGAATTGTTCCTCGGCGCCGAGGACAACGACTACGCGGTGCCCGTGAAGGACATCGAGATGGAGGCGGGCAAGTCCTACCGCCTGCGCATCACCGCCAAGGGGCAGAAGGAATACAAGTTCTTCGCCAGCGAGTTCTTCCGCGGCGTGTGGATGAACCAGATCGTCATCAACCACCTCGAAGTGCACATGGCGGGACCGCCGCACCACCTCGAATTCGACGACCAGGGCACGATCGCGGTGGAATTCGTCACCGTGCGGGCCGGCGAGTTCCCGTGGTCGGTCCAGGGGCTGGAGGGCCGGGGCATGACCGGGCGCTTCATCGTGAAATGATCGAGGGTGGGCGGGTCGCCACCGCCGGCCTACATCGACCGTGATACCAAGGAGGACACCCCCGGATGCGCGCGCTCCTCGCCGCCCTGCTCCTGCTGACGGCCTTGCCCGCCCGCGCCGACGACGCGGCATCGTGCCGGGACGGCATCGCGATGATCAAGGCCGAGCTGGCGAAGGCCCCGGCCGAGGCGGTCGCCAAGACCCTGAAGAAGGAATTGCGCGTCGCCGAGCGGGAGCTCGGCGAGAAGGAATACGACGAGTGCCTGGACGCGGTGCGCGACGCCCGCCGGGCGCTCGGCCGATGAGCGGACCGGCCCTGGCGGTCGAGGGCGTCAGCCACCGCTTCGGCGCCCGCACCGCCCTCGACGCCGTGTCGTTCGAGGTGCCGCGGGCCGCCTTCGTGGCTTTGCTCGGGCCGAACGGCGCCGGCAAGACCACGCTGTTCTCGGTGGTGACCCGGCTCTACGCCAGCCAGGCCGGAAAGGTCGCGCTGCTCGGGCACGACCTGAATCGCGAGCCGTCGCAGGCGCTCGCCCGCCTCGGCGTGGTCTTCCAGGCCCGCACCCTCGACACCGACCTGACGGTGCGCCAGAACCTGCTCTACCACGCCGCCCTCCACGGCATCCCCCGCAAGGCGGCGCTCGCCCGCATCGAGGTGCTGCTGTCCCGCATCGGCCTGGTCGAGCGGCGCGACGACAAGATCCGCACCCTGTCGGGCGGCCAGTCGCGGCGGATCGAGATCGCCCGGGCGCTGATCCACTCGCCCGACCTGCTGCTCCTCGACGAGCCGACCGTCGGCCTCGACCTCGAATCCCGCGCCGACATCGTCGCCATCGTCCGCGCCCTGGTGCGCGAGGAGGGGCTGTCGGTGCTCTGGGCCACCCACATCTTCGACGAGATCGAGGCCGACGACAGGGTGGTGGTGCTGCATCGCGGCCGCATCATCGCCCGGGGCCTCGCCGGCAGCCTGAGCGAGCCGGCCGGCTCCCTCGAGACCGCGTTCCGCCGGATGACCGCCGAGCGCGGCCCCGACACCGGGAAGAGGGTCGCATGAGGCAAGAGAGTCGCATGGGGAGTGTCGCTATGAGCGCGGGCACGAGCCTCACCCCGGTGCGCGGACGGCTCGATGCCGGCGGCTACCTCATCGCGCTCATGGGCATCGTTCGCCGGGAGCTCCTGCGCTTCTTCAACCAGAAGGAGCGGTTCTTCTCGGCCCTGGTGCGGCCGCTGGTCTGGCTGTTCATCTTCGCCGCCGGCTTTCGCAACACGCTGGGCCTGTCGATCACGCCGCCCTACGAGACCTACGTGCTCTACGAGGTCTACGTCGTGCCGGGGCTCGCCGTGATGATCCAGCTGTTCAACGGCATGCAATCCTCGCTGTCGATGGTCTACGACCGCGAGGTCGGCTCGATGCGGGTGCTGCTCACCAGCCCGTATCCGCGCTGGAGCCTGCTGCTGGCCAAGCTGATCGCCGGGGTGATCGTCTCGCTGATCCAGGCCTACGTCTTCCTCGCCATCGCGAGCTTCTTCGAGACCGACATCCCCTGGTCCGGCTACCTCCTCGCCCTGCCGGCCTTCCTGGCGTCGGGCCTGATGCTCGGCGCGATCGGCCTCTTCCTGTCCTCGCTGGTGCGCCAGCTCGAGAACTTCGCCAGCGTGATGAACTTCGTGATCTTCCCGATGTTCTTCGCCTCCTCGGCGCTCTACCCGCTGTGGCGCGTCAACGAATCGAGCGCGACGCTGTACTGGATCTGCCAGATCAACCCGTTCACCCACGCGGTCGAACTCGTGCGCTTCGCCCTCTACGGCGCCTTCAACCCGGTCTCCTGCGCGGTCGTGGTCGGGACGGGCGTCGCGTTCTTCGTCATGGCGGTGGCCGCCTACGATCCCGGCCGCGGGCTGCTCGCCCGGCGCGGCGGCCCGGCCGGGGAGGCGGGCTGACCGCCCTTGAGAGAGATGTCCACGATGCTCCGCTCCACCCTCGCCACGCTCCTGGTCCTCGCCGCCGTCCCGGCGCTCGCCCAGCCTAAGGCCGATCCCGACTGGCCCTGCGCCCAGCGCAAGGTCTCGACGCTGGGCCCCGGCGCGGTCTGGACCGGACCCGACCCGACCCCGGCTCTCGCCGAGTGGGGCAACGACACCGACGCGGCCCTGCTGGCGCAGAAGATCGCGTCGCGCCGGCTGCCGCTCGAGGAGGTCGACGGCCTCCTCGACGCCTTCGCGGGCAAGCTCGACAAGGCCGAGAAGGACACCCGCCTGACCCGCGTCTTCGCCGGCGTGTTCGAGGTGCTGAACGGCGAGCGCGACAAGGTGGTGGCCGGCATCGGCCGCTACGCCCGCGGCCAGAAGGTGATGGCCGAGCGCATCCGCGACGAGGCCGGCCGGATCAGCGAGGTCAAGACCGCCCCGGACGTGCCCGACACCAAGGAGCTGACCGAGCTCGAGTCCCGCTTCAACTGGGACAAGCGCATCTTCCAGGAGCGCAGCCAGTCGCTGACCTATGTCTGCGAGGTGCCGACCCTGCTGGAGCAGCGGCTCGGCGCGATCGCCAAGAAGATCCAGGCGCGGTTGTAGCGATATGAGTCGAATCCCGCCCACGACCTCATCCCGAGGCGTCAGTCGGTCTTCGATCGACTGACCTCGAATGGAGGGCACCAGGGACCATTAAGATTCCTGGGGCACTCCTTCGAGGCCGCTCTGCGGCACCTCGGGATGAGGTTTCTGGGTTGGACCGGGAGTTCAGGGCGGAGTTCAGGGGACGAGACGGCTCCGCCGCTCGTTCAGCCCACCGGAGTGAACAATTCCCCCTTGCCCAGGGTCGCGAGGTCGCCGCCGTAGCGGCGCATCGGGCCGCGCAGCAGCGCCGCCGCCCAGGGTGCATGCGCGGCGATCGACTTGGCCAGCAGGCGCAGCACCACGAGGTCCTGCCGTCCGGTCTCGACGAAGGTCGGCAGAAGGGCGCCGTGGCGGGCCGCCACCAGGGTGCCGCGGCGCATGCCGTAGCCCGGATGGTCGCCGACCGCCTCCGCCACGATCGTGCCGGCGATCATCCGCGACGCGGCGTGGTCCCCGGCCTCCCTCACGACGATCAAGCCGGCGCGCATCCGGTCGCCGAGGCGCTCGCCGGCGCGGCCGCCGATCAGCAGCGTCGCGCCGTCGAGCCCGGCGGGGGCGCCGTGGATCGCGCCGCCGGCGCTCTCGGCGGCGTCGCCCGCGATGCGGATCGTGCCGCCCCTGGCCGCCGTGCCGGCGAAGGGGCCTGCGGAGCCCGAAACCGTGATGGTGCCCCCCGTCATGCCGGCGCCGAGGCGCTGGCCGACATCGCCCTCGACCACGATCCGCCCGGCCGCGAGGCCGGCGCCGATCCGATCGAGGCGCTCCGTCGCGCCGACGATCCGCAGCTCGTCGGATCCGTCGAGGGCGATCGCGAAGCAGTCGCCCAAGGCGAGGGCGTGGCGGCTGGTCCCGACCGCCAGGCGCGCGGCCTCGCCGTCCGACAGGCCAGCGAGGGCGGCCGGGGTGAGCCCGGCGAGGTCGAGGCGCTCGGGGGGTGCGGCGCGCAAGGTGAGGGTGGTCATGCGGCGGCCCCGAGCAGGTCCCGGAGGTGGAAGTGGTGGCGGCCGAGATTGCCGCCGTAATTGCCCGCCGTGACCGCGACGAGGCCGAGATCGGCCCCGGCCGCCGTGGAGGCGTGGAGCGCCGCCCGCATCGCCGCCGAGACGGCGCCGGCCGAGAGTCCGTCGATGACGATCTCCAGCACCACGTCGACCTCCGGCGGCAGGAGCGAGCCGGCGCGGCCCTTCAGGGTCGGGCAATAGGCGTCGTTGGTCGAGGCCATCATGCCCTTGGTGCGCGCGCCGACCTTGGAGCCGGAGCGCACCACGCCGCCCGGGAAGGGCAGGATCGCGTCCGGGATCGTGCGGGCCGCCGCCACCGCGATCTCGGCCACCCGCAGGGTGTCGGGGAGGCGCCGGCCGAGGAAGAGCAGGTTGCCGCCGCCGACCGCGCCCTGGATCGTCGGCACCGAATGCTCGCAGACGAACTCGCCGTCCATCACCGGCGTGCGCCAGTAGCGGCGCCCGTCGATGCGCTTGGCGGTGGCGAAGCCGTCGCCGAAGTAGCGGATCGCCCCGCCGAGCTTGATCGCCTTGGCGGCGTTGGGGTCGTCCCAGGCGATGCCGGCATAGACCGCGCTGCCCGGCGAGGTCAGCACGCATTGCCCGACCCGGCGCAGCAGCTGGTCCTTGAGGCCGCCGGCATCGAAGCCGAACAGCAGGACCCGCACCCCGGGGCGCCCGTCGGGCGTGTCGTCGGGCGACAGGACGGCGTCGATGCCCGCTTCCGCCCCGCAGCCGATCACCGAGGTGGCGAAGCCCGTCATGGTGACGGCGGCGATCATCGCCCATTCGGCGGTGTCGGCGGTGAGCACCAGGGCGGTGCCCGCCATGTCGAAGGCCTCCGCGAAGGTGTCCTCGACCCGGATGCCGTTGAGGATCAGGTCCGGCATGCCACAGCCTCGAAAACCGGCTCGTCCGCCCGGCGGCCCGGGAAGGCCGCGTCGGGAACGGTGAAGCTCGACAGGCCGGCACCGAAGCGGCCCTGGAGATAGGACTCCGTCCGCCGCGCCATGCCGGCATCGGCCTCGACGGAGAGCTGGAGCGTGCGGCCGCGGGTCCAGGCGACGACCTCGCCGTCCTCGACGATCACCGTGCCGTCCTTGATCACCCGATGGGCGCGGGCGAACATCGCGGTCCGGTCCGCCTGGTCGCGGTAGACCGCGACGTCGGCCCGCGCGCCCGGGCGGAGGTGGCCGCGATCGGTCAGGCCCAAGAGCTTCGCCGGCCCCGAGCGGGTGAGCTGCGCCACCTCCGAGAGGGTGTATTCGCGCTCGATCGCCGCGAGGCCCGAGCGCTCGGCCGCGATCTTCGGGTGGGCGGCGACCTCGCGGTCGCGCGCCTCCTTGTCCATCAGCAGGTGGAGGATGCGCGGATAGGCGGTGAAGGGCCCGCCATTCGGGTGGTCGGTGGTCAGGATGGTGCGCTCCGGGTCGGGCGAGAGCAGCATCATCTCGAGCCCGATGGCGAATTGCAGCGACGAGGTCGGGCCGCGGTCGCGGTAGCGGAACGGCACGATGCCGCCGCCCTCGGCGTCGCCCGCGTTGACGATCCACTTCCGCGGGCTCGCCGCCTTGCGGCCCGAGAACTGGCGCAGGATGTCGAGCGAGATCGTCGCGGTCTGGCCGAACACCACCTGGCCGATGTCGAGCGTGGCGTTGGGATGGCGGGCCAGCGCCTCGGCGATGCGCGGCGCCGCCGACCGGAAGCCGCCGGTCAGCGGGTTGTCCTTGTCGACCGCCGCGTAGGCGTAGAACTGAGCGTGGGCGAAGTGGATCCGCCGGCCCTCCGCCGCCTCAAGCGTCTCGATCAGGCTGTCGTCGGCCCCGGGCAGGCCGAGATTGCTGCAATGGACGTGGAGCGGGTGGGGCACCTTCAGCGCCTCGACCGCGTCGAGGAGCCCGTTAAGGATGGTGCGGGAGGTCAGCCCGTAGGCCGGCACCTCGTCGTCGAGGGAGAAGCGGACCGCCCCGTCCTTGAAGGCGTCGGCGCCGCCGGCATTGATCACCTTGACGCCGAGCGCCCGCGAGGTCGCGACGTTCAGCGCCACGAGGTCGCGCACCGCGTCCGCGCTCTCGCGGTCGCGCAGGAGCTGGAGCAGCTGGTCGTCGTTGCCCATCACGCACAGCCCGCCCCGGTCGAGGAGCGGGATCTCGGCGAGCTCGAGCTGGGTGGCGAGCGCGTTGACCGGCGGCATCGCGGGCTCGACCGCGGTGGTGTAGCCCATCCGGGCGTAGAGCAGGCCGACGTCGCGGCCCGACCCGTGCGGGTTCGGCGCGTCGGGCTCGGCGACACCGAGTTCCGGCAGCAGCAGGCGCGCCAGAACCACGTTGCCGCCGGCGATGTGCGAATGGACCTCGACGCCGCCCGCCATGACGATGCAGCCGGCGGCGTCGATGGTGCGGTCGGGCCCGCGATCCGGGGTGGCGACGATGCGGCCATCCTCGATCCAGACGTCACTGACGGAGTCGCGCCCGGCGGTCGGATCGACCACCCGGCCGCCGGCGATGCGGGTCAGCATGAGGCAGAAAGCTCCGAGGTGGCCGCGGACCGGCGCGGCGGCGCGGCGGCGAGGCGGGCATGGAGGTCGGCGAGGGTCGCGGCGGCGCTGGGCGGCGCACCGGCGGCGGACGCACCCGCCTCCTGCCAGGCGATGACCGCCCGGCCCGGATGCCACAGGGCGGCGCCCTCGGTCTCGCCCGGCACGGCGACGCCGATCACCACCCGGGCCTCGGCGCCGGTCGGCGCCCCGAGGAGCGCCACGGTCGGCAGGGTGCCGGCCCAGGCGGGCAGGGGGGCCGGCAGGGCGGCGAGCCAGAGCGCGGCGTCGACCTCGCCGGCGGCGACCTGGCGCGCGGCGTCGAAGCGCCAGGGATCGTGCTCGGGCCGGCCGCGGCCGAATCCGACCCGCGGCCCCTGGCCGGTGCTCCAGGCGGAGACCTGGACGGCGGTGCGGCCCTGGTAGGGGTCGCCGAGGGCGAGCGCGAAGCAGCGCGTGGTCTCGTTGAGGTCCTTGACGAGGCCGGTCAGCATCTCGGCCCCGAGGGCGCCGATCTCGGCCGGATCGTACACCACCACGCCGTAGAGGGCGTCGCGCAGGCGCGCCGCGAGGTCGGCGAGGGGATGGGGACCGGCGACCCGGCCGGCGACGAGGCCGCGCAGCAGCCCGAGCGCCGCCGGGATCCCGGCCTCGCCCGCCGGATAGGCGACGTGCTGCACCGCACCGTCGCCGGTGCCGCCGAGCGCGACGAGCGTGCGCGGTCGGCCCGCGGCCCGGCCGCGCACGGGTGCGTCCGCCGAGAGGTCGCGGGCGAGGCCCGACGCCCACGGCGCCCGGCCGACGACGAGGACGAGATCGGCCCGGCCCCGCGTCTCCGCCGGGGTGGTGGCCATGGCGCCGGCCGAGGCGAGGGCGCCGAGATCGGCGTAGATCGCCGTACCGGCGGCGGGATCGACCGAGGCGCCCAGCGTCCGGGCGAGGTCGTAGGCCGCCTGTACGGCCGCCGCCTCGGCGACGAGGCCGGCGACGAGGGGGCTGCGCGCCCCCGCCAGCAGCTCCGCCGCCGCCGCGACCGCCGCGTCGCGCTCCACCGCCCGCCCGTCGATCCAGGCCGTCATCCGCCCTCGCTCACGTCTTCGCGACCCCGCGGATCGCCCGATCCCGGAGCCGCCACGATTCCGGGTCGGACGGTCGCATCCGGGAGGGCGGCGAGGCAAGTCCCCCGAAAGTCCGGCTCGCCGCGCCGGGCGCTAAAAAATATCCGCCGGGCACGATATTCGCCCGTCATGATATCCGGTCGACATATCCGACCGGCACGGCCAGCCCGAGAGTTGCCCAGGCGACCGGCGGTGTGGGACAGTCCCGCGGGCGGGACGGACGGCCCGGCGTGATCGCCCGGGCGACAGGGCAGGAAGCGAGGCCGGTTTGGCGCACGGGACGGCGACGGCGCGGGCGGAGGTGCGGGTGCGCGCCCCGGCGCGGCTGCATTTCGGCTTCCTCGACCTGCATGGCGGGCTCGGCCGGCGTTTCGGCAGCATCGGGCTCGGGCTCGACGCGCCGGGCATCGACCTCACCGCCGCGCGGGCCGACACCCTCCGGGTCACCGGAGCCGACGCCCCCGGCCTCGCCGCCGAATGCGAGCGGGTGCGCGGCTACGCGGCGCTGGCGGCCCGGCACCTCGGCGTGCCGGAAACGGGGGCGTTCCACCTCGCGGAGGCGATCCCCGCCCATGCGGGCTTCGGCTCGGGCACGCAGCTCGCCCTCTCGGTCGCCGCCGCGCTCGCCGCGCTGCACGGCGCCCCCTTCGCGCCGGCCGCCTTCGCGGACGCCCTCGACCGCGGCAACCGCTCGGGCGTCGGGCTCGCCGCCTTCGTCACCGGCGGCCTCATCGTCGATGGCGGGCGCGACGACACCGACGCGCCGCCCCCGGTCATCGCCCGGCTCGCCTTCCCGGAGACCTGGCGGGTGGTGCTGCTGCTCGATGCCGGCCGCACCGGCGTCCACGGCCCGGAGGAGCGCCGGGCCTTCCGCGAGCTGCCCCGCTTCCCGGCCCCGGAGGCGGCCGAGATCTGCCGTACGGTGCTGATGCAGGTGCTGCCGGCCGCCGTCACCGGTGACCTGCCGCGCTTCGGCGCCGGCATCACGGACATCCAGCGCCGGATCGGCGACTACTTCGCCCCCCACCAGGGCGGGCGCTACGCCAGCGCGGCCGTGGCGGCCGCGCTCGCCACCGTCGAGGCGCAGGGCGTCGCGGGCTTCGGCCAGAGTTCCTGGGGACCGACCGGCTTCGCCCTCGCGGCGGATGCGGCGCAGGCAGAGGCGCTGGTCGCGACCCTGCGCGCCCGCCACCCGGACCTGACCTACCGCATCGCCCGGGGCCGCAATCGCGGCGCCGAGATCGACTGAGAGGGAATTCGGAAGCATTTTTGCGGGACACTGCCCGCCGGGGCCGGGTTTGAGCCGGCGCAACAGCACTATCGTCCAAGACACAGGCGGGGCCGCGCGGCTTAGAAGGCGGGCGGCGCCCGTCCATCCCCGCAGCACGGGTCGCCGTCGCGTCCGCACGCGCGCACCGCGCCCGACAGGAGGTTCGCATGGCCCGCTCGATCCTGCACATGCTGACGCCGCTCAAGCACATGAGCCCGTTCGACGTGAACATGGCAGTGGATGCGGGCTTCGAGGTCGTCTCGACCTACACCGCCGTGGAGCTCGCCGAGGTGGTGCCGCTGGTCCAGGACTCGATCTTCTCGCGCGCGCCCCAGGACGGCACCCGCACGGCGATCTTCATCGCCGGCAAGAACGCCGAGGCCTCCCTCGACATGGTGGACGCGGCGACGAGCGCCTTCGTGCCGCCCTTCGCCAACCACGTCTTCGCCGACCCGGCCGGCTCCTTCACCACCGGGGCCGCCATGGTGGCCTGCGTGCGCAAGGCCCTGCGCGACAAGTTCGACGAGGGCCTCGCGGGCAAGCGCGTCGCGATCTACGGCGGCACCGGGGTGGTGGCCTATTGCGCGGCGGTCATCGCCGCCCAGGAGGGCGCCCGCCCGGTCCTCGTCGGCTATAACGGCCGCGAGCGGGTGGCGGCGATCGCCGACAGCATCCGGACCCGATTCGGCGTCGCGGTCGAGGCCGCCGACGGCTCGGACCAGGCCGGCCGCCTCGCGGCGGCCCGGGACGCCGAGGTGATCCTGTCGGCGGCCGCCGCCGGCGTGCAGGTGCTGAGCGCCGAGGACCTGACCCAGGCCGGCCGCCTGCTCGTGGCCGCCGACGTCAACGCCGTGCCGCCGGCCGGCATCGCGGGGATCGACGTCAACGCCGATGCGGTCCCGCTGCCGAGCGGGCGTGGCGTCGGCATCGGCGCGCTCGCCATCGGCAACGTCAAGTACGGCACCCAGGCCGGGCTCTTCCGCCGCCTGCTCCAGGCTGACCAGCCCCTCGTCCTCGATTTCCGCGACGCCTACCGGCTCGCCGTCGAGCTGACCGGCCAAGCCTGACCGGCATGGGCCTCGGGGGGGCGACCGGCGCGGCGATCCTGATCGCGGCGCAATCCGGGCGGGCGCTCGCCGCCGCGGCGCGCCGGGCCGGCTACCGCCCCTTCGTAGCCGACCTGTTCGGCGACGACGACACCCGGGCCCTCGCGGCCGGCTATCGCCGCGTGCCCGGCCGCCTCGGCGCCGGGCCGGGCGCGCGCGGCGTGGAAGCCGCGCTCGCCGCCCTGGCGGCGGAGGCCGGCCGGCCGGTCGGCCTCGTCCTCGGCTCCGGCTTCGAGGGATCGCCCGGGCTGATGCGGCGGCTCGCGGAGCGCTACCCCCTGCTCGGCGCCTCGCCGGATTCCGTCGCGGCGCTCAAGGACCCGGAATCCTTCGCGGCGCTCTGCACGCGCCTCGCCATCCCGCACCCCGAGATCGCCCTGGCACCGGTGCCGGACCCGGGCGCCTGGCTGGCGAAACGGCGCGGCGCCTCGGGCGGCGGCCATATCCGGGCGGCGCGGGCCGGGCGGCTCGCGGCGAGAACCTACCTCCAGCGCCGCGTCGCCGGGCGTCCCCACGCGCTCGCGGCCCTGGCCGACGGGCGCGGCCTCGCCGTGCTGGGAGCGACCGAGCAATGGACGGCGTCGGGCACCGACCGGCCCTTCCGCTATGCCGGGGCCGCCGGTCCCGTCACCTTGCCGGATTCCGTCCGGGCGGCGGCCGAGCGGGCGCTCGCCGGCCTCGTCGCCGCGACGGGCCTGCGCGGTCTCGTCAGCGCCGATCTCCTGGTCGACGGCGCGGCGTGGTGGCTCCTCGAGGTCAATCCACGCCCCGGCGCCACCCTCGACCTCCTCGACCGCGGGCCCGTCCCGCTGCTTGCCGCCCACATCGCGGCGAGCCGGGGCCGGCTGCCCGAGGCGCTGCCGATCCCGGCAGGCGCGGCGGCGGCCGAGATCCTGTATGCCGAAGCCGACATCCCCGCCGTGCCGGCCCTCGACTGGCCCGGCTGGACGATGGACCGCCCCGCCGCCGGCAGCCGCGTCGCGGCCGGGGCGCCAATCTGCACCGTGATGGCCGAGGGTGCGGATGCCGCTGCAGCCCGTCACGCCCTCGCCGTGCGGTCGGCGGCGCTGCGGGCCCGGTTGGAGAAAAGGCCAGCGGACGCCGCGTTGGCTTTCGCGGGCCGCGGCTTCATGCTTGGCGACACGGCGCAGGATCCCCGCTCCCGGACGGGAGAGGGGTAGGGGGTTCCCGCGCCACCCACCTTACCAACGGGGCCGCGAAGACCCCGACCGATTCGACCGGCCTTCGGGGAGACCCGCCCCGGCCCGGCCCAAGGGAGTCCACCCGATGAGTTCCACCCCCGCCTCCGCCGCCCGCCCGAGCGTCAACGCGCTCGCCGCCCCCCTGGTCGAGGCCCTGGCCGCCGAGGCGGTGCGCCTGCGGCTCGCCGTGACGCGGGCGCCTGACGGATCCCGGCTGATCGATGCCGGTGCGGGCGCGCGCGGCTCGATCGAGGCCGGCCGGCGCATGGCCGAGATCTGCCTCGGCGGCCTCGGCACCGTGACGGTGGCCCCCGCCGGCCCCCTCGAGGCCTGGCCCTTCACGCTGACCGTGCACAGCACCGATCCGGTGCTCGCCTGCCTCGGCAGCCAGTATGCCGGCTGGAGCCTCGCCGACGAGGAGGGCGATTCCGGCTTCTTCGCCCTCGGCTCCGGCCCGGGCCGCGCCGCGGCGGCGGTCGAGCCCCTGTTCGAGGAGCTGGGCTACCGCGATTCCGCCGAGCGCATCGCCCTGGTGCTCGAATCGGGCAGCCCGCCGCCGGCCTCCGTCACCGCCAAGGTGGCCGAGGCGGCGGGCGTGAAGCCCGCCGACGTCACCTTCGTGTACGCCCCGACCCAGAGCCTCGCCGGCGCGACCCAGGTGGTCGCCCGGGTGCTCGAGGTCGCGCTGCACAAGGCGCATTCGGTCGGGTTCGATCTCGGCGCCATCGTCGACGGGATCGGCGCCGCCCCCCTGAGCCCGCCGCACCCGGACTTCATCCAGGCGATGGGCCGCACCAACGACGCCATCATCTACGGCGGCCGGGTCCAGCTCTTCGTCGAGGCGGACGATGCCGACGCCAAGGGGCTCGCCGAGGCCCTGCCGAGCACGACCTCGCGCGACCACGGCGCGCCGTTCGCCGAGATCTTCTCCCGCTTCAACGGCGATTTCTACGCCATCGACAAGCACCTGTTCAGCCCGGCCGAGGTGGTGGTGACCTCGCTGCGCTCCGGCCACAGCCACCGGGCCGGCCGGCTGGTGCCGGAGCTGGTGGCGCGCTCCTTCGCCTGAGGCGGGAACCGAGGGGATCGGATCATGCGGATCGGGCTCGCGGCCGACAACGGCGCCTGGCACAAGGCCCGGCTGCTGGCCGCGCTGACGGCTCTCGGCGCCACGCCGGTGCTGTTCTCGCTCGCCGACGTCACGGTGGAGACCGGGTACCCGGAGCCCCTGCGGGTGCCGGGATTCGACGGCGCCCTGCCGGACGGGGTGCTGTTGCGCACCATCGCGGGCGGTACCTTCGAGGCCACCACGATGCGGCTCGGCGTGCTCCACGCGCTGGTCGCCGCCGGCACCGTGGTGTGGAACGGGCCCTCGGCGATCGAACGCTCGGTCGACAAGGCGATGACGAGCCTGCTGCTCGCCCGCCACCACATCCCGACGCCGGAGACCTTCGTGCTCTCGCGCCGCGATGCCGCGGCCGCGGTGGTGGCCCGGGAGGCCGCCCCCGGCCGGCCCCTGGTGCTGAAGCCCCTGTTCGGCTCGCAAGGGGAGGGCCTGCAGCTGATCACCCGGCCCGAGGAGCTGCCGCCCGAGGAGCTTGTCGGCCGGGTGTACTACCTCCAGCGCTACGTCGCCCGCCGCGACGGCGCCTGGCAGGATTACCGCGTCTTCGTCTGCGCCGGCCGGGCGGTCGCCGGGATGATCCGCGAGGGCGACGGCTGGATCACCAACGTCCACCGGGGCGGCCGGCCGCTGCCCTGGCGCCCACCGGCCCGGGCGGCGGAGCTCGCCGAGGCCGCCGCCGCCGCGGTCGGCTGCGGCTATACCGGGATCGACCTCGTCGAGGACGGGGAGGGCGGCTTCCAGGTGCTCGAGGTCAACAGCATGCCGGCCTGGTCCGGGCTGCAGCAGGTGACGAGCGTCGACATCGCCCGGGAGGTCGCCGCCGGCTTCCTGGCGGCGGTGCGGACCGGGCAAGCGCCGCGGCTCGTGGCGCTGTGAGCGCGCAGGCGCCGGGTCTGGCCGCAGCCGCGATCGCCGAGGCCTACCGGGCGGCCTGCCGGGCCGAGCTCGCGGCGATCAAGCCCGGCAACGTCCACGTCCACGCCGCCGGCCACCGGATGAGCGTGGCGGATTTCGAGGCGAGCGCGGCGCTGTCGGCGCCCCATGTCGCGGCCCCCGGCGCGCGGGTCGGCGCCCGGGCGGAGGCGGCGGTCGCCGCCACCCGGACCGGCGTGGGCCAGAACACCAACCTCGGCATCGTGCTCCTCTGCGCGCCGCTCGCGCGCGCGGCCGAGCGGCCCGGGCCCCTGCGCCCGGCGCTCGAGGCCGTGCTGGCCGAACTCGACGACGCGGATGCGAGCGGGATCTACGCGGCGATCCGGCTCGCGAGCCCGGGCGGGCTCGGAAAGGCCGAGCGCCACGACGTCACGGCGGAGGGCCCGCCGCCGCCGGTGCTCGCCGCGATGGGCGAGGCGGCGGCGCGCGACCGCATCGCGCGGGCCTACGTCACCGGGTTCGAGGACCTGTTCGGCACCGGGCTCTCCGCCCTCGCGGCGGCGCGGGGCCGCGGCCTCGCCGAGCCCTGGACCACCACGGCGGTCCACCTGGCCTTCCTGACCGGCTTTCCCGACAGCCACGTCGCGCGCAAGTTCGGCGCCGCCGCGGCCGAGACGGTGCGGGCGGAGGCCGAGGCCGCCCTCGGCCGCCTCGTCCTCGGGGAGGGCGCGCGGGCCGCGCTCCTCACCCACGATGCCGCCCTCAAGGCCGCCGGGCTCAACCCCGGCACGAGTGCAGACCTCACCGTCGCGACCCTGTTTCTCGACGCGCTGCAGAACCTCAAGCTCGACTGTCAGGCGCGAGCAGGCGCAACCTGCCAATAAGTCTTAACCGCAACACGGCTTTCCTTCCGTCGCCGGGACGGAAATGGCCCAAGGTACCGGGCGGGCCGGCTTGTTCGGAGTCCAGCGGCGCTGTAGGGTCCGCCCGCCATCCAGACAACCGGTTCGGCTCCCGCTGAACGCCGACAGCAAGGATGGCGGTGCTGCGCCGCACTGACCTAGCGGCCGGCTAACCTTATCGACACCTGGGAGAAGCCCCACATGGCGACGATCAATAAGGTGATGGTGGGCGAGGCCCTCGTCGGCGACGGCAACGAGGTGGCCCATATCGACCTCATCATCGGCCCGCGCGGCAGCGCCGCCGAGACGGCGTTCTGCAACAGCCTGACCAACAACAAGCACGGCTTCACCAGCCTGCTCGCGGTCGTGGCGCCGAACCTGCCTTGCAAGCCGAACACCCTGCTGTTCAACAAGGTCACGATCAACGACGCCCGCCAGGCGGTCCAGATGTTCGGACCCGCCCAGCACGCCGTCGCCAAGGCGGTGCAGGATTGCGTCGCCGAGGGCATCATCCCGGCGAACGAGGCCGACGACCTGTACATCCTGGTCGGCGTGTTCATCCACTGGGAAGCCGCGGACGACGCCAAGATCGAGAAGTACAACTACGAGGCCACCAAGCTGTCGATCGAGCGCGCCATCAAGGGCACGCCGACCGCCGCCGAGGTCACGCAGCAGTACAAGACCGCCCAGCACCCCTTCGCGGCGAACGTCGCTTAGACAGGAAACCGTCCGGAACAGTCAGCGGCACCTCCCCCGCCGCCCCCGCCGCCTCCGCCGCAGGGTCTGTTCCAGCGACTGGCCTCCATTTTCCTCGGACGCTGAACGCACGATCGGGAGGGCCCTCAGGGGCCCTCCCTTTTTCGTCTCCCGGCGCGGGCCGTCCGGGCGCCGCGCGGCGGGCATCGGCTCCGCGGGGCCGCCGGATTCGACACGGTTGTCGGCCGCCCAGCGCATGGGCAGAATCCCGGGCCGGCGCATCTTTGAGCGCCGGCCCCTGAGCGATATCCAGCCTCTCCGCTGTTCCCTTCGGCAGCGTGCTGTAGGGTGAGGCAGGGACGCCCGCGGCAGACGGGCGCCCTGAGGATGCGCGGGACCGGAGGGAGACCCACCATGCAGGATGTCGCACGGGCGCCGGATGCGCCGCTGCCGCAGACCGAAAGCACCGCCTGGTGGGCGGCCATGCCCCTCGACCTCTGGGGCGTGGTGCTGGCGGTGATCGCCGCGGGTGCGCTGAAGCTCGCCGGAATCCTGCCCTGACCCCTCCACGCCGCGGTCGCACTCTCGCCAAAGCTCCCGATCACCGTCGCCGGCAAGGGTTTCGCAAGGAACGGCCGGCACGATCCAGGTCCGGACCGACAGCGAATCGATCGCGCGCAGGAGGACGGTTCCATGCTGATGGCCTTCGTCGGACGCCTCGCCCAGTCCTGGCGGGACCTCGTCGCTGAGTTCATGGACCCCTACCGCCCCGAGCTGCACTATATGCGCGGTCCCGGCCCGCGCTGGCGCGAGCGGCATCCCGAGGGCTGAAGTCCCCGCTCATCCGGGCCGGGTGTCGTCCGGGCGCGCCGTCTTGCGCGCCGGTTCCGAATCGGTCCCAGCTCGCGGCTCCGTTCGACGACCGGAGCCCGCCGGTGAGCACAGCGCCCGATTCCGCCCACGAAGACTCCGCCCGAAAGTTCGACGCCTCCCGCGCCGGGGAATACCGGCAGCAGAGCCGCATCGCGCTCGCCGGCTACGAGGCCTGCCACGAGCTCTCCGCCTGCATGCTGGCCGCTGCCCTCGGCGCCGGCCGGGAGGCGCGGATCCTGGTGGCGGGAGCCGGCGGCGGGGCGACCGAGATCGTGGCGGCGGCGGCGCTCGAGCCGCGCTGGCGCTTCACCGCGGTCGATCCGTCCGAGCCGATGCTGGCGCTCGCCGTCGCCCGGCTGGCGGAGACCGGCCTGGCGGCGCGGACGGAGGTGGTGCACGGCACGGTCGCCGACCTGCCGGACGAGGCGGCGTTCGACGCCGCGACCCTGATCGGGGTGCTCCACCACCTGCCCGGGGACGAGGCCAAGCGGGCGATCCTGCGGGACATCGCCCGGCGCCTGCGCCCCGGCGCACCGCTGATCCTCGCGGGCAACTACCGGGCCTATGCGAGCGAGCCGCTGCTGCTCGCCGCCTGGGGCGAGCGCTGGCGCCAGCAGGGGGCCGGGCCCGCGGAGGTCGAGGCCAAGCGCGCCAGGATCCTGCAGGGGGCCGATCCGCCCCCGTCCGAGGACGCTGTGGCCGAACTCCTGCGCGAGGGCGGCTTCGCGCCGCCGCTCCGGTTCTTCTCGAGCCTGTTCTGGGGCGCCTGGCTCGCCCGCAGGGTCCCGGACGCGGCCTGAACGGCACGTCCGGGCGGGATGGCTCACCCGGCGACCGCCGCCTCGGCGAGGGTGTCGGGCCGGTCGGAGAGGCGGCTCGCGACCACGAGCCCGATCAGCGCGGAGGCGGCGATGATCAGGGCCGGCGCCGCCGTCCAGCCGGTGGCGCCGATCAGCGCGTTGGCGGCCAGCGGCCCGAGGCCGCTGAGCAGCGTGAAGCCGATGTTGAGCGAGAGCGCGACGCCGCTGAACCGCACCCGGGTCGGAAACAGCCCGGCCAGCAGGTAGGCGAAGCTGCCGTTAGCGCCGGCCACGGCCATGGTGAGGAGCGGCAGCACCAGGAACAGGTTCGCGTCGCCCCGCGCCAGCACCTGGTAGGCGGGAATCACGCCGATCAGGACGACGAGCGCGGAGGCCTGCATCAGCCGGCGCGGCGCCACCCGGTCGGCGAAGAACGAGGCGAAGAGCAGCGAGGCCGACATGGCGAAGAGCGCGAGGTTCATCGCCACCGCCACGGTCTTGGACGGGTACTTCAGCACCTGGATCAGGTAGGCCGGCATGTGGGCGAACAGGATGCCGTTGAAGCCCGCCGTGAGCGCCACGATGCCGACGCCGAGCAGCACCTGGCCGCGGTGATCGCGCAGCACCTCTCCGACCGGGCTGCGGGCGGCCCGGTGCTGGAGGCGCAGGAATTCCGGCGTCTCCTCCAGGGAGCGCCGCAGCCAGAAGCTCACCAGCCCGACCACGCCGCCGAACAGGAAGGCGAGGCGCCAACCCGACTCGGCCATGGCGGCCGGGGGCAGCACCGATTGCAGGGCGAGGTTGACCAGCGCCGCGAGCAGCACGCCGCCGTTGACGAGGCAGAAGACGATGCCGCAGGCGAGCCCCGGGCGGCGCGAGGCGGTCTCGACCACGAAGGTGATGGCGCCGGGGAGTTCCCCGCCGATGCAGAGCCCCTGCACGAAGCGCAGGGTCACGAGGAGCAGGGTTGCCCACACGCCCCACGAGGCGTAGGACGGCACCAGCCCCATGGCGAGGGTGCAGGCCGACATGGTGAAGACGGTGACCACGAACACCGTCTTGCGGCCGTAGCGGTCGCCGAAATGGCTCAGCACCAGACCGCCGAGCGGCCGGGCGAGATAGCCGACCGCGAACACCGCCAGCGACAGGGTGAGCGCCACCACCGGATCGGTCGCCGGGAAGAACGCCGCGGCGATGTCCTTGGCGAAGATCCCGTAGACGATGAAGTCGTAGTATTCGAGCCCGCCGCCGAGGCTCGCGAGCAGCGTCATTGTCCATTGGCGGCGGGTGAGATCGTGCCCGCCGCTCGCATCCGGTGTCATCGTGGTGCCCTCCGGGGCCTTATCGTTCTTGTGCCCCCGGAGCGCCCCTTAATGCAGTTGGGCCGGCGTCGCTATGTTGCGACCGCTACATCACCGCGCCGATCTGCCAGGGCACGAACTCGGCATCGCCGTAACCGAACCCTTCCGACTTGGTGCGCTCGCCGGACGCCACGCGCAGGACCGTCTCGAAGATCTGGCGGCCCTTCTCCTCGATCGAGACGCCGTCGAGCACGTCGCCGCAATCGATGTCCATGTCGTCCTGCATCCGCCGGTACATCTCGCTGTTGGTGGCGAGCTTGATCGACGGGGTCGGCTTGCAGCCGTAGGCCGAGCCGCGGCCGGTGGTGAAGCACAGCACGTTGGCCCCACCCGCGACCTGCCCGGTGGCGGCCACCGGATCGAAGCCGGGCGTGTCCATGTAGACGAAGCCCTTGGCGGTCACCGGCTCGGCGTAGTGGTAGACGCCGGTCAGCGTGGTCGAGCCGCCCTTGGCGGTGGCGCCCAGCGACTTCTCCAGGATGGTGGTGAGGCCGCCGGCCTTGTTGCCGGGGGAGGGGTTGTTGTTCATCTCGCCGCCGTTGCGGGCGGTGTAGGCCTCCCACCAGTGGATCATCTCGACGAGCTTGTGGCCGATCTCGGGGCTCGCGGCCCGCGCCGTCAGCAGGTGCTCGGCGCCGTAGATCTCCGGCGTCTCGGACAGGATCGCGGTGCCGCCCTCGGCCACCAGCCGGTCGACCGCCGCACCCAGAGCGGGGTTCGCGGTGATGCCCGAATAGCCGTCCGACCCGCCGCATTGCAGCGCCAGCATCAGCTCGGAGGCCGGCACGGTCTCGCGCCGGGCCTTCGCCACGGCGGGCAGCATCTCGCGGAGCGCCGCCACGCCGGCCTCAATGGTGCGGCGCGTGCCGCCGGTGTCCTGGATGGTGAAGCTGCGGAAGGTCTCGCTCTCCTCGATGCCGTAGGCGCGCTTCCAGCGGTCGATCTGCAGGCCCTCGCAGCCGAGGCCCACCATGATCACGCCGCCCATGTTGGGGTTGGCGGCGTAGCCCCACAGCGTGCGCTTGAGGATGTCGGCGCCCTCGCCCTGGATGTCGTAGCCGCAGCCGGTGCCGTGGGTGAGCGGGATGATGCCGTCGATGCCCGGGAACTCGTCGAGGAGGCCGGAGCGCCGCGCCTCTTCGGCGATGAAGCGCGCGACCGTGGCCGAGCAGTTCACCGAGGTCAGCACGCCGACGTAGTTGCGGGTGCCGACCCGGCCGTCGGCCCGGCGGTAGCCCTCGAAGGTGGCGCGCTGGGTCTCCGGCACCATCGCGACGGGACGCGCTTCCTCGCAGAAGCGGTAGTCGCGGGCGAAATCGCCCTTGGCTTCGCCCAAGCCCACATTGTGCTCGTGCACCCACTCGCCAGGGGCGATGGGCCGGTTCGCAAAGCCGATGATCTGGCCGAACTTGCGGATCGGCGCGCCCTCGGGAATCGCCACCACCGCGAATTTGTGACCCCGCGGCACGCGGGCGGAGGCGGTCACGCCCTCGACGGCGGCGCCGGGCACGATCGGGTCCACCGCCACCACGACGTTGTCCTCGTGGCTGAGGCGCACGATGCGGGGGTTGGTGGGGTGGAGCGGGGTGGGGGCGGACATGGGTGGGACCTTTTGGGAACTGTCTTTGGACCATACGGCCGCGTGAAGCCGTCTGGAATGTCGTCGATGCCACCCCACCCGCGGCCTCATCCTGAGGTGCGAACGACGCGAGCCTCGAAGGAGGGCTCCAGAAACCACCGCGATCCCTTGAGCCCTCCTTCGAGGTCAGTCGATCTGCGATCGACTGACACCTCAGGATGAGGTGGTGGGTGGGAATCGAAACCTGCTTGCCGAAACGGCGATCACTGCGCCAAGGCCTCCGCCTTGGCCCGCCCGCCCAAGTAGGCCGCGCGGATGTCGTCGTTGGCCCACAGGTCCTGCGGCGCGCCGCTGAGCACCAGTTGCCCGGTCTCCAGCACGTAGCCGCGATCGGCGACGGAGAGGCCCATGCGGGCGTTCTGCTCGACGAGGAGCACGGTGGTGCCGCGCCGGCGCACCTCGGCGATGATCGCGAACACCGCCTGGACGATCACCGGGGCCAAGCCCAGCGACGGCTCGTCGAGGAGCAGGATGCGGGGTTTCGCCATCAGCCCGCGGGCCAGCGCCACCATCTGGAGCTGGCCGCCCGAGAGCGTCCAGCCCAGCGCGTCGCCGAAGCGGCGGATGTCGGGGAAGAGCTCGAACATGCCCTCCGCCTCGTCCTTGATCTGGCGGGTCGAGAGTCCCTTCCGGTTGGAGGCGCCGAGCATGATGTTCTCGCGCACCGTGAGGCCCGGGAAGACCCGTCGCCCCTCCGGCACGTGCGCCACGCCGCGGCGCACGATCTCCTCGGGCTTCAGGCCCAGCAGCGACTGGCCCTCGAACAGCACCTCGCCGCCGGCCGGCTTCACCAGGCCCGAGATGGTCTTCAGCGTCGTCGACTTGCCGGCGCCGTTGGAGCCGAGCAGCGTCACGACCTCGCCGGCCTCGACCGAGAACGAGATGCCGCGCACGGCCTCGATCTCGCCGTAGCGCACGGTCAGGTCGCAGATTTCCAGGAGTGCCATGGATGTCTCCTGCTCAGGCCGTCGCGAGGTCGGTCTTGAGGCCGATCGTCGGTCCCTCGGTGCTCTCCTGACCGAGATAGGCCTCGATCACCGCCGGCTCGCGCAAAACCGTGGCGGTCACCCCGTCGGCGATGCGCCGGCCGAAGTTGAGCACCGTGATGTGGCTCGCCACGTCGCTCACCAGCGTCATGTCGTGGTCGATGATCAGGATGGTCAGGCCCTTGGCGGCCATCCGGCGCAGCAGCACGGTGAGCGCGTTCTTCTCGGTCGAGTTGAGGCCCGCCGCCGGCTCGTCGAGGAGGAGGAGCACCGGGTTGCCGGCGAGCGCCCGGGCGATCTCGACCAGGCGCTGGTGGCCGTAGGAGAAGGACGAGATCGGCTCGTCGGCCCGCGCCTCCAGCCCGACGAAGGCGAGAGCGGCGCGCGCCCGCGCCTCCAGCGAGGCGCGGTCCTGGGCGACGATGGCATTGCCCGGCCGCTCGGCGCCGATCACCACGTTCTCGAGCGCGCTCATCGAGCGGAAGAGCCGGATGTTCTGGAACGTCCGCCCGAGGCCCGAGGCCGCGCGCCGGTGCGGCGCGAAGCGGGTGATGTCCTGCCCGTCGAGTCGAACCCTTCCGCCGGTCGGGGAGTAGAGGCCCGACAGCACGTTGAGCGTCGTGGTCTTGCCCGACCCGTTCGGGCCGATCAGCGCGTGGATGCCGCCGCGGGCGACCGTGAAGCTGACCTCGTCCACGGCCTTCAGGCCGCCGAAGTGCTTGGACAATCCCTCGACCTGGAGCACCGGGACGGCGGAGGCCGCCGCTTGCGTCAGCGTCAGTTCCTGCGCCCGGGGGGCGGCGGGTTTCCTCGGCCGCAGGCGCTTCACCTGGTCGCCGAGGAAGCCCCAGATGCCCTCCGGCATGAACACCACAATCAGGATGACGGCGAGCCCGTAGATCGCCAGGTAGAGGCCCGGGATCTCCTTGAGGAACCGCAGCCATTCCGGGATCAGGATCAGGAGCCCGGTGCCGATCACCGCGCCGACCGGCGAGCCGACGCCGCCCAAGAGCGCCATGGTGAGGAACACCACCGACTCGGCGAAGGAGAACTGGTCCGGGCTGATATAGGTGAAGCTGCCGGCAAACAGCCCGCCGCCCAACCCCGCGAGGAGCGCCCCGATGGCGAAGGCCGCCACCTTGGTGCGGTAGATGTCGATGCCGGTGACGCCCGCCGCCAGTTCGTTGTCGCGCACCGCCCGCATGGCGCGGCCGAGCCGGGTCTTGGGCATCCGCCACACCGCGTAGGCGACCGCCGCCAGCACGACGATGCAGAGCGCGAGGTAGCTCTGGCCGTCGGTGAACAGGCCCGGCCGCTTGATGTTCGGCACGCCGTCCGGCCCGTGGGTGACGGGAATCCAGTTGATCATGATCAGCGTCAGGATCTGCTGGAACGAGATCGTCACCATGGCGAGGTAGTGGCCGCCGAGCCGCAGGGTCGAGGCGCCGAGCACCGCACCGAGGACGAGCGCGAGCGCGAGACCAATCGGCAGGCAGAGCCAGAAGCTGATCCCGAGATCGACCGTGCCGAGGCCGACCGCGTAGGCGCCGATGCCGAAGAAGGCGGCCTGGGCGAGGTTGATCTGCCCGCACAGCCCCAGCACGACGGTGAGCCCGATGACCGCGATGGCGTAGGTCGCGGCCTGCATCAGGATGTTGAGCACGTAGCCGCTGAACGGCGTCGTGGCGGCGAGGAACACCGCGACCGCGACCAATGCGACGTAGGCGAGAGTGCCGACGGGGAAGCGGCGGGCGGGAGCCACGGACGCCGGGTCCGCCGCGACGGGGCGAGGGGAGCCGGTCATGCTTTCTCCGCGATGCGTTCGCCGAAGATGCCCTGCGGGCGCAGGGCCAGGAAGGCGACGAGGACGATGAACGCGAAGGCGTCCTTGTAGGGCACCGAAATGTAGGCCGCGCCGAAGGTCTCGATGATGCCGAGAGCGAGCCCGCCGATGATGGCGCCCGTGACGTCGCCGAACCCGCCGATGATGGTGGCGGCAAACGCCTTCAGCGCGATGGTGGCGCCCATCTGGATCGACACGAACAGCACGGGTGCCACCAGGATGCCGGCGATGCCGCCCAGCACCGCGCTGTACACGAAGGTCAGCATGATCATCCCGGCGACCGGGATGCCGAGCAGTGCCGCCATCTCCTTGTCCTGGGAGGTCGCCTGGAGCTTCTTGCCGATCAGGGTGTGCTCGAAGAACCAGTACTGGAACGCCACCAGCACCGCGGTCACGGCGATGATCAGCAGGTACTGGGTGTCGAGGTAGACCGGGCCGACCAGGAAGCCTTGCGTCTCGAAGACCGGCGGCAGCACCTGCGGCTGCGGCCCGTAGAGCGCGAGCGTGGTGTTGGCGAGGAAGATCGAGGCGCCGATGGTCGAGATGATCACCGGCAGATAGGTGCGGTGGCGCAACGGATAATAGACGCCGAGGTTGAACAGGGCGCCTAGCGCCGCCATGCCGCCGATGGCGAGCAGGAAGGACAGCCAGTACGGCCATTGCAGGTCGACGGCGAAGACCACCATCAGGAAGGCGGCCACCATCGAGAACTCGCCTTGCGCGAAGTTCACCACGTTGGTGGCGCGGAAGATCAGCACGAAGCCGAGCGCGACGAGCGCGTAGACGGCGCCGATGCCGATCCCCGTGAAGAGAAGCTGGAGGATGAGGTCCATGCGGGCCCGCCCCGATCGGATGAGAAGGGTCGTGCCGCCGCGCGTCTTGTCGAGACTCTTGCAGCGGCCGAGACGGCGTCGGGACGGCGCGTCGCCGTCCCGCTCGGGGTCTTCCGAAGGTCAGGCCTTGTAGAAGTCGATGCGCTTGTCGAAGACGATGTTGCCCTTGTCGTTGCGCACCACGTTGTAGCCGTGCAGGCCGTCGCCGTTCTGGTCGAAGTTGTAGGTGCCCTCGGCGCCCTCGTGCCCGCGGATGGCGAGGAGTGCCTCGCGGATCGCCTTCGGATCGGTCTTGCCGGCGGCGTTGATGGCCTTCGCCAGCACCGTCACGGCGTCGAAGGTCCAGGAGGACTGGTTGTCGGGGGCGAGCTTCATCACGCCCCGGTAGGCCTTGCCGAAGTTGCGCGCCGCGTCGCTCGATTCTTCCGCGTAATCCGCCACCCCGTAGGTGTTGTAGAGCGACGGCCCGGCGAGCTTGAGCGCCGTGACGTTGACGATCGAGGCCGAGCCGACCCAGGGCGCCTGCACGCCGAGCTGGCGCAGTTGGCGGGCGAAGATGCCGAGGTCGTTCTCGAAGGTGAAGTACGAGCCGATCACGTCGGCGCCGGACTGGCGGATCGCCAGCACGACGGGCGTGAAGTCCTGGCTCTGGTTGGTGTAGCCCTGGTCGAGGGCCACCGTGGCGCCGGCCTTGCCCAGAGCCTCCGTCAGCGCCTTGGCGCCGCTGGTGCCGAAGGCGTCGGTCGAGTGGATGATCGCCCACTTCTTCTTGGCGAGCGTGGTCACGCCGTACTCGGCGATGACCCGGGCCGAGAAGCTGTCGTTCGGGCGGAAGCGGAACAGCCAGGGATTGCCGAGCTGGGTCAGCACCGGATCGGTGCCACCGAAGGCCACGGGCTTTCCGGTCTTGAGGATGTCCGGCGCCATGGCGTGGTTCTGGGTCGAGCGGATCGAGCCGAGGAACGCCACGAGGTCGGGTTGCGAGGCGAGCTTCGAGAAGGCCAGCACCGCGCCCGGATTGGTGGTCTGGTCGTCCTCGGTGACGAGCTCCAGCGGCTTGCCGAGCACGCCGCCGGCCTTGTTGACGGCCTCGAGCGCGATCTTGGCGCCGTTGAGGGCGAAGCGGCCGGCATCCGCCCCGGGTCCGGTGACCGGCAGCACCATGCCGATCCGCACCGTGCCGCCCTGGGCGCTCGCGGGCCGGATGATCGACGGCGCGACGACGCCGGCCGCCGCGACCGTGGCCGCACTCTTCAGGAAAACGCGACGCGTCGTCCTCATCGGCATGTTCCTCCCGTGGGAATTGACCGATGCTTCGAGGCCCGGCCTTGGCTCGGATGAGACACCGGCAGCGCTGCCATGTCCATCCCCAACGCCGACGGCCCGGGATTAAAATTGCCGGGCCTGATCTGCGCCGGACGCCCTCGACCTGCGGCCGCGGCGCGGCCATTCTCCCGCGCGCCAGACCGTGCGGCCGCCTCGACCGGCCGCCGGGACCAAGAAACCCAGAACCAAGAAACCGGGAGGATTCTACCATGCAGATCTCAGCCAGCGGCCTGACCGCCTACGTGCGGGACATCTTTTCCCGCGCCGGCTGCTCGGAGGCGGAGGCCGAGCGGATCGGCCGCTACCTCGTCGCCGCCAACCTGACCGGGCACGACAGCCACGGCGTCATCCGGGTGCCGCGCTACGTGTCCTGGCTGCAGGAGGGCGAGGTCGAGGCCGACAAGACCCCCGAGGTGGTGACCGACGGCCCGGCCTTCGCGCTGGTCGACGCGCATTACGGCTTCGGCCAGACCGCCGGGCCGTTCGCGACCGAGCTCGGCATCCGGAAGGCGCGGGAGAACGGCGTCGCCATCGTGGCGTTGCGACACGCCGGCCATCTCGGCCGCATGGGCGAGTGGGCCGAGCAGGCCGCCGCCGCCGGCCTCGTCTCGGTGCATTTCGTCAACGTGGCCGGCAGCCTCCTCGTCGCGCCGTTCGGCTCGGTCGACCGGCGCTTCTCGACCGCGCCCTTCGCGGCCGGTTTTCCGGTCCAGGGCGCCGACCCGGTGATCCTCGACTTCGCCACCTCGGCGGTGGCCGAGGGCAAGGTGCTGGTCGCCTCGCAGGGCGGCAAGGCGCTGCCCGAGGGCGTGCTGATCGAGCCGGACGGGCGCCTCTCGTCCGACCCCGCGACGCTCTACGGCCCCCTCGACGGCCCGGAGCGCGACAACCTCAAGGGCGCCGGCGCGATCCGGGCCTTCGGCGAGCACAAGGGATCGGGTCTGGCCCTGCTATGCGAGTTGCTCGCCGGCGCCCTCACCGGATCGGGCACGGCGGGGCCGGGGCCGCGGCGGTTCTGCAACGGGATGCTGTCGCTCTACATGACGCCCGAGGCTTTCGGGTCGCAGGACGCGATGGTGCAGGAGACCCGCGCCTATCTCGACTTCTTCAAGGGCGCGCGGCCGGTGCCGGGCGGCGAGGTGCTGCTGCCGGGCGAGCCGGAGCGGCGCACCCGCGCCAAGCGCCTGGCGGACGGCGTGCCGCTGCCCGATCCGGTGTGGGAGACCCTGCTGGCGGCAGGACGGCCGTTCGGGTTGGATGGGGAGGCGTATCGCACATAGCTCAGCGGATCCGAGCGGTCCTCATTGGGCCGCCCAATCCTCGATGACGAGACCGGGCACTCGGCTGAACTCACCGACATTGCCGGTCACGAGCGTAAGGTTCGCCGCGAGCGCGTGCGCGGCGATCCAGACATCGTTGTTGCCGATCAGCTGCCCTTGTCGTCCGAGCGTGGCCCGGATTTCACCATAGCGGCGGCCGGTTTCCTGGGGCTCGGCGATCTCGATCGGAACGACCGCGACCAGCCGGGCGAGGACTGCGAAAGCGTTGTCCCGGTCCGCGCTCTTCTCCGCCCCAAAGCACAGCTCGCCGTAAGTGACTGGCGACATGACGGCTTCGCCGATGCGGAGTGCCGTCAACCGAGCGACGACCGAGCGTGGCCGCCGGCGCCTGAGCGCGATGATGACGTTCGTATCGAGGAGGTAGCGAGGCTTCACAGGCCCTCGCGCACCTGCGGCGGCCCATCCTGCAGATCGATCAGCATGTCGGCGGGCATGTCGTCGATGATGTCGAGGAGCACGGAGAGATTGGCCGGGCGCTCGCGCAGGACGACTTCGTCGCCACGGCGAAAAATCTCGACCTCGCTGCCGTCGAATCGGAACTCTCGCGGCAGTCTGACGGCCTGGCTGCCTCCGGACATGAAGAGCTTGGCAACAGTCATGAAGCCTCCGTATATACCCGACATATATACATCGGCCGTCCGATCGCCACAACGGCGGTCGGCTTGTAGAAAACAGCGAGACACCGCGCCCCGCTTCCGTACAATCCCCTCCGTCCGGCACGAAGACCGGACGGGAGGAGACGAGTGATGAACCGACGTGACGTCCTCGCGGGCGCCGCCGCCCTGACCGCAACCACGGTCGCGGCGCGGGCCGAAAGGCTGCCCCTCGGCGACCTGCCGGGCACCCGCTATCCCGACCCGCGGGTCGAGGCCCTGGACAAGCGCTTCCGCTACAAGGTCGGCAACGCCGCCATCGAGCGCATCGCCACCGGCTTCCGCTGGGCCGAGGGGCCGGTCTATTTCCGGGACGGCGGCTACCTCCTATGGAGCGACATCCCGAACAACCGGATCATGCGCTGGCTCGAGAACGGCCATGTCAGCGTGTACCGGGCGAATGCCAACTACTCGAACGGCAACACTCGCGACCGGCAGGGGCGGCTGATCACCTGCGAGCACGACACCCGCCGGGTGACCCGCACCGAGCCCGACGGCAAGATCACGGTGCTGATCGACCGGTTCGACGGCAAGCCGCTCAACGCCCCCAACGACGTGGTGGTGGCGTCCGACAACGCGATCTGGTTCACCGATCCGGGCTACGGCATCGACGGGTTCTACGAGGGCCACAAGGACAAGGCGGAGCTGCCGACCCGGGTCTACCGCCTCGATCCCGCGACCGGCCAGGCCAAGGTCGCGGCCGACGGCATCGACCGGCCGAACGGGCTCGCCTTCTCGCCCGACGAAAAGATCCTCTACGTCGTCGATTCCGGCGCCACCCATGGCGGGCGGGCCAACATCCGCGCCTTCACCGTCGAGGGCGACCGGCTCACCGGCGACCGGGTGTTCGCGGAGGGCTTCGCGCCGGGCTTCACCGACGGGGTGCGCACCGACGTCGACGGCAACGTCTGGTGCTCGATGGGCTGGGCCGACCCGAAGGAGGACGGGGTGCGCTGCTACGCGCCGTCGGGCGACCTGATCGGCAAGATCCACCTGCCCGAGACCTGCGCCAACCTGTGCTTCGGCGGGCCGAAGAAGAACCGGCTGTTCATGGCGGCGAGCACGTCGATCTACGCGGTGTACGTCGAGACGCAGGGCGCGATGGTGCCGTAACGGCCTCGAGGACGGCTCGAAAGGGGCGACGCGAAGACGGTCGTAGAAGGCTCACGGACCGCGACCGCCCGGTCTCACTCCGCTGCGGGCGGGGGCATGTCCCGGCGAGACGGCCACGGGCTCGTCGCAGAACCGAGGGCGAACCCGACGACCCGAGAGCATCGCACGATCGCGACGCGGTCGTGCGATGCTCGAGCGGATTCACGCCGCCCGGTTCGAGCGCTGTCCCCGTCGACGGTCGTGCGTCTCTCCTCCCCGGCCGATCTCGGGCCTGCCCGCGATCGGTCGCGCTTGCGGGGAGGGGCGGGCCGGACCCGCGCTCACACCGTCCGCCCCCCGTCGATCGGCATCTCCACGCCGGTGATGAACTCCGCCTCGTCGGAGGCGAGGAAGAGCGCCACGTTGGCGATGTCGGAGGCCCGCGACATCCGGCCGAGCGGGATGGTGGCGACGAACTTGGCGCGGTTCTCCGGGGTATCGGGCACGCCCATGAAGGCTTCGAGCAGGCCGGTCTCGCCCATCACCGGGCAGAGCGCGTTGACGCGGATCTTCCAGGGCGCCAGCTCGACGGCGAGCGACTTCGACATCAGGTTCACCGCCCCCTTCGAGGCGTTGTACCAGGTCAGGCCCGGACGGGGCCGGATGCCGGCGGTCGAGCCGACGTTGAGGATCACGCCGCCGCCGTTGTCGCGCATCGCCGGCGCCAGCGCCCGGACGAAGTGGAAGATCGATTTCACGTTGACCCGGAAGACCCGGTCGAAGGCCTCCTCGTCGACCTCCATCAGCGGCTGGTTGCGATGGGTGGTACCGGCGTTGTTGACGAGGATGTGGGGCGTGCCGAAGGCCTCGGTGGTGCGCGCGACCGCCGCCTGCACGTCCGCGGCGCTGCCGACATCGGCCGCGATGGCGATGGCCGAGGCGCCAATCTCGCCTGCCACCCGCTCGGCGGCGTCGCCCCGCAGGTCGAGCACCGCGACCTTGGCGCCCTCCGCGGCGTAGCGTTTGGCGATGCCCTCGCCGAACCCGCCGCCGGCGCCGGTGACGATCGCGACCTTGCCGTTGAGCCTCATGAGACAATCTCCTTGCGTCACGCGGCCGAGATCTCGCCGCGCTCGATCTGGACGGTGGTGTCGACGAGCGCCCGCAGCAGGTCGGGGCTGCTCTCGGTGATGAGGATCGCGACGTCGGGGAGGGCGGCGCGCAGGCGGGCCAGCGCCTCGGCGTAGCGGAGCGCCAGCGCCGGGGCGAGGCCCTGGAACGGCTCGTCGAGAAGGACCGCCCTCGTGCCGACCATGAGGGCGCGGCCGAGCGCCACCATCTTGCCCTGGCCGCCCGACAGGCCCGCCGCCTTGCGGGGCGCGAAGTCCTTGAGCTCGGGCAGTAGCGCGTAGACGGAATCCAGTCGGCGCGAGACCTCCGCCTTGGGCAGCCCGAGCACCTGGGCCGGCAGGAGCAGGTTGTCCTGCACCGTGAAGCTGCCGAAGAGCTTGCGCTCCTCCGGCGCGTAGCCGATGCCGAGCCGCGCGCGGTGATGGGCCGGCACGGTGCCGGCCTCCCGCCCGTCGAGGACGAGCCGGCCGGCCTGGAGGGGCAGGAACCCCATCAGGGCGCGGAGCGTCGTGGTCTTGCCGGCACCGTTGCGGCCGATCAGCGCCACGCGGCCGCCCGGCGGCACGGCGAGCGAGACGCCGCGCAGCACCGGCGCGCCGGCGATCGCGACCGCCGCTCCCTCAAGCCGCAGCATGGGCGCCTCCGTTCGGCGCGATGCCGATCACCGTACGCTGCACCTCCGGATCGTTGAGGATCCGGGACGGGGGCCCGAGCGCCGCGATCTTCCCCTGACCCCACACCGCCACCCGGTCGGCGAAGCGCCCGACCACCTCCATGTCGTGCTCCACGAACACCGCCGTCACGCCCGCCTCGCGCAGGACCCGCACCAGGGTCTCGACGATCGCCATCTTCTCCGCCGCGGCGACGCCGCTCGTCGGCTCGTCCATCAGCAGGAGGCGGGGGCGGAGCGCCACCGCCATGGCGATGTCGACGAGCTTGCGTGCGCCCTCGTTGAGGGCGTCGGCCCGCACGTCGGCGATGCGGGTGAGGCCGAAGCGCGCGATCAGCTCCGCCGCCTCGTCGCGAAAGCGCGGGCGCAAGAGCGGGGTGAGCACCGACCACACGCCCTCGCGGGCAGCGACCGCGAGCGCCACGTTCTGCAGCACCGTGTGCTCGGTGAAGAGCTGCGGCAGCTGGAAGCTGCGCGCGACCCCGAGCCCGACGATGCGCCGCGGCGACAGGCCGAGGATCGGCTTGCCCTCGAAGGCGATCGAGCCGCCTTGGGGCTTCAAGTAGCCGGTCGTCATGTTGATGAAGGTGGTCTTGCCGGCGCCGTTCGGGCCGATGATCGCCAGGAACTCGCCGGCCTCGACGTCGAGGTCGATCCCGTCCGCGGCCTTGAGCCCGCCGAAGGCGAGGCGCAGGTCGCGGGCCTGGAGCAGCGCGGTCATGCGGGCCTCCGGCGGCTCGTGATCATCCCCCACAGCCCGCCCGGCGCGAACACGATGACGGCGAGCAGCACGAGGCCGAGCACCAGCTGCCAGGCATTGGCGAAGGTGGCCGCGGCATAGACCCGGGTCAGCTCGTAGGCGGCCGCCCCCAGGAACGGCCCCAGCACGCTGCCGGCTCCGCCGAGGATCGCGATGAAGACGAGCTCTCCGGACGTGGTCCAGTAGCTGAGCGCCGGGGTGACGTGCCGGGTGGTGAGCGCGATGATCGCGCCGGCAAACCCCGCCATCACGGCCGAGGCGACGTAGGCGGCGAGCAGCACGCGCTTCGGCGACACGCCCATGAAGTCGAGCCGGGTCTCGCGGGTCTTGATGCCGGCGAGCGCTTCCCCGAGCGGCGAGGCGAGCGCCACCCGCACGAGTGCGCCGCAGGCGAGGGCGAGCACCAGCGCCATGCCCAGCACCGTCCATTCGCCGGCTTCCCCCGCGAGCGGCCGGCCGAGGAACGTGACGGGCGGGAGCCGGATGCCGTCGGCGCCGTGGGTGAGCGCGTAGAACTTCTCCAGCACCGAGTAGAACACCATGCTGAGCGCGAGATTCAGCATGCCGAAGAAGATCTCGCGGTAGCGCACCACGAACAGGCCGATCAGCAGGCCGACGATCCCGGCGAGCAGGGCCGCGGCGGGAAGCAGCAGCAGGGCCTCCGGCACCACGACGGCGCCGAACGCCACCGTGTAGGCGGCGAGCGCGAGGTAGAGCGCGTGGCCGAAGCTGACCTGGCCGGCCCGCAGCAGCAGCAGGATGCCGAGCACGGCGAGCCCCTTGGCGAGCGCGATGGTGAGCACGAAGCGCAGCCACGGCACCGCGTAGGCGAGGACGAGGATCAGGACGGCGCCGACGAAGGCCAGCAGGGTCTCGGAGCGGCGGGTCATCGCGCGGCGCCTCCGAACGAGAGGATGCAGGTCATATCCGCCGGGTCTCCGCCACGCCGAACAGGCCTTGGGGCCGGAACAGCAGCACCGCCACCATGATGGCGTAGGGCACCACCACCTCGAATTCGGGCGCGACGTAGACCGCGAAGGACCGGCCGAGGCCGATCAGCAGGGCCGCCACCGCCGCGCCCTCGATCTGGCCGAGGCCGGCGGTCGCCACCACCGCGAAGGAGAGGACGATGGTCGAGGCGCCCACCCCCGGCACCAGCGAGACGGTAGGCGCCGCGAGCGCGCCCCCCAAGGCCGCGAGCGCTGCGCCGACCGTGAAGGTGAGCATCGTCACCTTGGCGGCGTCGATCCCCATGGCCCGGGCCGCCTCGCGGTCGACCGTGACCGCCACGACCATCCGGCCGGTGAGCGTGTAGCGCAGCACATAGGCCAGGATGGCGAGCGTCGCGAGGGCGACGCCCGGCAGCACGTAGAGCTGATAGGCGGTGAACGGGATGACGTCCTGGCCGAACGGCACGTCGACGGTGCCGAGCCACTTCAGCGGCGCGTCGAACACCACCGGCTGCACGCCCCAGACCAGCTTCTGCAGGTCCTCCAGGATCATGAACAGCGCGAAGGTGACGAGGAGCTGCAGCACCGGCTCGCGGTCCTGCATCCGGCGCAACAGCAGCCGTTCGATCAGCGGCCCGAGCACGACGCCGACCAGCACGGCCGCCGCGAGCAGGATCGGCAGGCCGAGCCAGGGCGGTGCGCCGAGCGAGGCCGCGAACAGCCCGATCGACGCCGCCGCGTAGCCGCCGATGGCGTAGAGGCTGCCATGCGCCACGTTGAGCACCCGCAGCACGCCGAACACCAGGTTCAGCCCCACCGCCACCATGAAGACGGCGGCGGCGTAGGACAGCCCGTCGAGCAGGGCCAGCCCGACGAGGATCCCGTTATCGGAGAGCCAAGCCATCGATAGCCAAGCCATCAGCTCTTGAAGGCCTGCGCCTGCGGGAGCTTGGCCACGATGTCGGGGGTCAGCGTCTTGAGCCAGTCGGCGCTCTTCTGGCCGACCGGCGTCGTCACGGATTCGGCCGGGAAGACGATCATGTCGGTGAGCACCGGGAACGGATACTTGTCCGAGTGCAGCGTCGTGCCGATGAGCTGGTTCTCGAGGCCCTGGCCGTCCTCGCGGATGCGCACGCTGGCGGTGGGCGAGGGGAATTCGAGGCCCTTGAAGGCGGCGGCGAGCTCCGCATCGGTCGGCCAGCCGCCGCCCTTCGCCGCCACCGCCTTCTCGATGCCGGCCTTCATCGCCGAGACGGCCTGGGCCATGTGGAAGCACGGATAGATCGGCCAGGCATTGTACTTGGCGCGGTAGGATTCGCTGAAGCGCTTCAGCCGCTCCGGATCGGTCGGGGAGGGGTGCAGGAACCAGTGGTCGCCGCGCGCGCCGACGATGTGGCCGGCCGGCAGCGCCTTGCCGACCCGCTGGAGCGAGGATTCGGCGAGCGGCATCACGAAGGTCGCGCGCTCGAACAGCTTGCGGTCCGAGGCCTGGCGGATCAGCGCGTCGAGGTCGCCGCCCCAGGAGGTCGACAGCACCACGTCGGGCCGCAGCGCCAGCACGCGGGTGATCTCGGTCGAGAAGTCGGTGGCGCCGAAGCGCGGAAACAGCTCGGCCGAGACCTTCACCCCGGGCTTCAGGGTGTTCATCGCGGTGCGGAAGATGTCCCAGGAATCGCGGCCCCAGGCGTAGTCCTGGTTGATCACCGCGATCGACTTGAAGTCGGGTTTGACCTTCAGGAGGTAGAGCAGCGCCGCTAGGATCTCCGGCGTCGCGTTGGCCTGGGTGCGGAAGGCGTAAGAGTAGCGATTGTCCTCGAAGATGCGCTGGGTGCCGCAATCCCACAGCAGCGTCGGGCGCTTCAGCTCGTCGGCGAGCGGCGCGCAGGCGATGCAGTCGGCCGACGAGATCGCCGCGAAGATCAGGTGCACGCCCTCCGACTGGACGAGGCGGCGATACTCGCCGACGACGTGGTCGACGCCCGGACCCTCGTCGACGAAGATCGGCCGCACCTTCACGCCGGCGATGCCGCCGGCGGCGTTGATCTCGTCGAACAGCATCTCGGCGGTCTGGCGGCCGGGCACGCCGAAGACACTGGCCGGGCCCGACAGGTAGGTGGCGATGCCGACCTTCAGCTCGGCGGGCTTCGCCGCGCCTTGCGCCCAGGCTCCCGCGCCCGGCAGCATCAAGCTTCCCGCCACGGCGCCCGCCCCGATCAGCGCCTCGCGCCGCGTGACGATCCCGTCACGACCCGTCCCGGCCATGCCTTCCTCCCTGACTTCGTGCGCGGGCCGGCCCCTCTGGAACTGGCGTCGGGGGCCTGGCCGCGGGCGGGATCATGGGGGCGCGGTGACCTCCTGTCCAATAGCTTGTTCGCCCACGAGCGAGAGGTTCGAGATATGGGAGTGGGCGGCGCCCTCGCCCGCGGCGGCAGCGGGCCGCCGTCAGGGGAGCGGGTTGTCGTCGTAGATCGCTGCGAGCGTCAGCGTGACGCCGATCTCCGGCAAGTCGACCGACTCGGTACAGGCGGCGGGCGACAAGCCGCCCGCCGGGCTTCGGCGATGCACCGTCACCGCGCGCCAGTCCTGGCGCACCAGCACGACGCACCGAATCGAGGTCACGGCGGCGGAGGCGGCGAGCTTCGAGGCCTGGCGCCGCGGCGTGTCGCTGGGGGAGAGGACCTCGAACACGACGAGCGGTGAGGGCGTCACGCAGAGGTCGTGTCGGCCGTCGTCGGGAGCGACGAGGATATCGGGCGCCACGGTGCGGGCCCCGCCCGGCACCGGCACCTGGCTCGGGCCGGACGGGCGCCAGGGGCTGCCGTGACGACGCCTGTGCTGCCGCAGGCTCTCAAGGATGTTGGTCTGGATCCAGTCGTGCCGCCGCGTCGGCTGGGCGTTCATCAGCGGCACCCCGTCGGCCAGCTCCCAGCGCTCCCCGGCCGGCCGCTCGGCGAGGAAGGCCAGGAAGCCGTCGAGGCTCATCGGAGGGTCACGCGTCTCGGCGGCGCGCATGGCGGGCGCTCCCGTACATCCCCGGCGAGGATACCACGTCTCACGCCAGCCGGAACGCCCGGACCAGCACGGCGGCCCGGGCCGGGCGCAGGCTGTGCAGGGTGCCGACGAGCACCAGCCGGTTGAGCCAGGCATGCGGCCCCTCGGGCGCCGTCATTTCGATGGTCGAGAACCGGTAGTCCGGCGCGCCGTCGCGGCCGGGATCGATCAGGACCTGGTTGCGGACGGTCAGGATCGCCCCGTCCTCGGCCTGCATCTCGTAGAGGGCGTCGAGGCGCCGGACGCCGTCCTTGCGCACGAGCTGCCGGTCGGCGCCGCCGGACAGCACCGTGCCGCGGATCCGCGGCCCCTGGAAGCGCCCGCCGGTGATCGGCACGATGCTGCGCTCGCCGAGCGGGGAGTCGCCGAGGGAGACCAGCGGGGCGATCTCGACCACGGCCTCGTAGACGAATTCCGTGCGCGGCGCCACGAGCGGCAGGTCGGAGAGGGGGCCGGCAGGAGGGGCGGGCGCCTCCGCGGCCGCGGCCGGTCCCGAGAGGCCGAGACCCGCCAAGGCGGCACCGGAGAGTGCGGCACCGGAGACGAGCAGGGCCCGGCGGTCGGGGTGCGGCGCGGCACGGTCCGGCATGGCGATTCTCTCCCTGGTTCTCGTCTCCGACGATCATGCGCCCGGCCGGCAATCGGCGACAATGGGGCAGGCCTCCTGCCGCAGGGTTCCGAACGACGAATCGCCACGGCCGCGCTTGACGGGCTCCACCGGTCCGGGCCGAGTGGCGGACGCGGAGCCGGGCCGGACACGCGACGGCCCGGCGGATCTCCGGGGCAGGGGGGTGCCGATGGGACGTTACGTCAAGCGGAGAGCGCAACCGCGCCGGCCGTTCCTCGGCTCCGCCCTGGTTCTCTCCGCCATGGTTCTCTCCGCCATGGTCCTCTCCACCATGGTCTTCTCCGGGCAGGCGCTCGCCGGGCCGCTCGCCTGCGGCGACCTCGCCGGGCTCGCCCGTCCGGACCTGCGCATCGACCGGGCCGAGGCGGTGCCCGCCGGCACCCTGCCGGCCGACAACCCGGCCCGTGCCGCGCTCACCGGGGCCGCGCGGGCGAAGGCGGCGCTCCCGGCCCATTGCCTCGTCGAGGGCACGATCGACCCGCGCACCGGCGTCGGGGGCGTGCCCTACGGCACCGGCTTCCAGCTGCGCCTGCCGGAGGCGTGGAACGGCCGCTTCCTGTTCCAGGGCGGCGGCGGGCTCGACGGGGTGGTCGGCGAGGCTTTGGGCGCGATCCCGGTCTCGGGGGCGACGGCGGCGCCGGCCCTGCTGCGGGGCTACGCCGTGGTCTCGACCGATTCCGGCCATCGCGGCCGCGACAACGCCGACGCCGCCTTCGGCCTCGACCAGCAGGCCCGGATCGACTTCGCCTACGGGGCGGTCGGCACCGTGACGCGGGAGGCCAAGGCGCTGGTCGCGGCCCGCTACGGCCGGCCCCCGGCCAAGGCCTACTTCATGGGCTGCTCCAACGGCGGCCGCTCGGCCCTGATGGCGGCGACGCGATTTCCCACCGCCTTCGACGGCATCGTCGCCGGTGCCCCGGCCTTCCGCCTGAGCCGGGCCGCCCTCGGCCAGATCTGGGACACGAGGAGCTTCCTCGACGCCGCTCCAAAGGACCCGGAGGGCCGCCCGATCCTCGCCGAGGCGTTGAGCCCCGCCGACCTGACCCTCGTGGCCGACGCGGTGCTCAAGGCCTGCGACGCCGCCGACGGCCTCGCCGACGGGTCGGTCGAGGCGGTCTCCGCCTGCCGCTTCGATCCGGGAAGCCTCGCCTGCCCGGGGGAGAAGACCGCGACCTGCCTGAAGCCCGCGCAGGTCGAGGCCCTGCGCCGCGCCTTCGAGGGCGCCCGGGACGGGCAGGGCCGCCCGGTCTACGCCTCCTGGGCCTGGGACCCGGGGATCGCGGCGCCGGGCTGGCGAGCCTGGAAGCTCGGCACCTCGCGGACCGGGACGGCGAACGCCCGCAACGTGACGCTCGGGCCGGCCGCGATCGCGAACTACTTCCTCACCCCGCCCGATCCGGGCTTCGACGCGCTGCGCTTCGACTTCGACCGCGACATCCCGCGCATCGCCGAGACCGCAGCCCTCAACGACCCGACCGGCACCTTCCTGTCGACCTTCACGGCCCGCGGCGGGCGGCTCCTCGTCTACCAGGGCGTAGCCGACCCGGTCTTCTCCGCCCGCGACCTCGTCGATCACTGGCAGGAGCTCACCCGCCACAACGGCGGCGCGCAGGACCTGTCGGCCTCGGCGCGGCTCTTCCTGGTGCCGGGCATGACCCATTGCGGCGGCGGGCCGGCGCTGGACGACTTCGATCCCCTGAGCGCGATCGAATCCTGGGTCGAACGGGGCGAGGCCCCCGACCGGCTCATCGCCCGCGGCACGGCCTTCCCGGGCCGCACGCGCCCGCTCTGCCCGTTCCCGCAGGAGGCCCGCTACCAGGGCGGCGAGCCCGACCGCGGCGAGAGCTTCGCCTGCCGGGCACCCTGACGAACCCGGAGGTTTCGCGCGGCGGGCTTAACCCGCCCGCAAGCCCGGCCCGTTACGCAGGAACCTCGCGCGGCGCGGTTCGGAGCGGCGGAATGGCGGCCGGGGCATCTCTCGGCGAGGCGGAGGCCGGCGGCAGTGCCGGCACCGCGCTCGCGGTGTTCGGCGTGCGGATCGCCGCCGCGGGCTGCGCCTTCGTGGCCCAGGTGCTGATGGCCCGGCTGATGGGCGGCGAGGAATACGGGATCTTCGCCACGATCTGGGTCTGGACGGCCCTGCTCGGCCATGCCTCGACCTGGGGCCTGTCCCAGGCCGCCTGCCGCTTCCTGCCGACCTACCGGGCGCAAGGCGCCGCCGGGCCGGAGCGGGGCTTCCTCGTCTTCGGCGCCGTCTTCTCGCTCGCCGCCGCCGCGATCCTGGCGGCCGCGGGCGCCGGCGCGCTCTGGCTCCGGCCCGGCCTCGTCGGGGACGCCTATCGGGCCCCGGCGCTCATCGCCGCGCTCGTGCTGCCGCTCTTCGCGCTGCAGGATTTCTGCGAGGGCGTGGCGCGGGGCCGCAGCTGGACGCTGCTCGCGGTCGCGCCGCCCTACCTCCTGCGCCAGGGCCTGATCATGGCCTTGATGCTGGCGGCGGTCGGGTTCGGCGCGCCGGCGGAGGCCGGGATCGCCGTCGCCTGCACGCTCGCCGCCACCGCCCTGTCGCTGGCGATCCAGGCCGGGATCCTAGCGCGGCGCCTGTGGGTCGAGCGGCGGCCTGGCCGGGCGCTCTACCCGCGCGGCGAGTGGCTGCGCGCCGCGCTGCCGATGGCGCTGATCGATCTCGCCGGCTCCGGCTTCAACTTCGTCGACGTGCTGGTGCTCGGCTTCCTGCTGCCGCCGGCGGAGGTCGGCGCCTATTTCGCGGCGACGCGGCTGCTGCAATTCGTGGTCTTCGTCCAGTACGCCGCCTCCTCGGTCACCGCGCAGCGCTTCGCGGAAGCGCAAGCCCGGGGCGACCGGCCCGGGCTCGAGGCCCTGGTGCGGCGCTGGTCGCGGCTGACGCTGCTGGCGACGGTCGCGACCGGGCTCGGCGTGGTCGGGGCGGGGCCGTTGCTGCTCGGCCTGTTCGGGCCCGAGTTCCGCGCCGCCCTGCCGCTGCTCGCCATGCTGGTGGCCGGCCACGGGCTCGCCGCCGCCTGCGGGCCGGCGGAGGATCTGCTGACCATGCTGGGCGGCGAGCGCGCCTGCGCGGCGGTGACCGTCGGGCTCCTCGCGGTGGCGGTTCTCCTCACCCTGGCGCTGGTGCCGCTCCTCGGGCTCACCGGCGCGGCGCTGGCCGCGAGCCTCGTCACCGCGGGGCGCGGCGCCGCGCTGGCGCTCCTGGCCCATCGCCGCCTCGGCCTCCTCACCCCGGCCTTCGTCCGATGAACGCGCCCGTGATCCCCCTGCCGACGCCCGAGACGACGACAGAGACGGCGACGACCGCAGCGGCGATGACCTGCACGGTCACGACGCTCGCCGCCCTCTCCCGCGATCCCGCCGCCTGGGACGCCCTGGTGGCCGGCGCCGACCGGCCGACGCCCGACTATTCCCGGCGGGCGATGGAGGCGCATCGCGACCACGGCCTGGCGCCCGGGGACCTGCCCTGCCTGGCGGTCCGGCGCGGCCCGCATCTCGCGGCCTTGCTGCCCTACCGGATCGGGCGCGGGCCCCTCGGGTGGGGCCGGGTCGCGCGGCCCTTCGCATCCCCGTACCTCACCGTGACGGCGCCGCTGGTGGTCGCCGGCCCCGACGGCGCGCCGGCGCTCGCCGCGCTCGCGGCCGGAATGCGCGGCCTCGGCTGCCCGTGGTGGTGGCCGCTCCTTCCCACCGGGGACGGGGCGGGGCCGGCCCTCCTCGCGGCGCTCGCCCGCGACGGCTGGAGCCGGGCGGAGGTGTCCGGCTTCGACCGCCCGGTCCTCGACCGGCGCGCCAGCCACGACGCCTTCCTGAAGGGCCACCCGCACAAGGGCCGGCTCAAGGACCTGCGCCGGCGGCGCCGCCGGCTGGAGGAGGCGGGGCTGCTCACGGTCGAGGTAGTCGGGCCGGACGGCGACCTCGCGGGCGCGGTGGCGGAATTCCTCGCCCTGGAGAAGCGCGGCTGGAAGGGGCGGGCGGGTACCGCGCTCGCCTGCCGGCCGCAGACCGCGGGCTTTGCCCGCGACGTCTTTCGCGCCGGCGACGGGCCGGTGACGGCGCGCGCCGACCTCCTGCGCCTCGACGGGCGGGTGGTCGCGGCAAGCCTCGCCCTCGTCTGCGGCGGCACCGCCATGCTGCTCAAGACCACCTACGACGAGGACCTGCGCCAGCTCGCTCCCGGCGTGGTCCTGGAGGCCGAGATCGTCCGGGCCCTGCACGAGACCCGCTTCGCCGACCGGCTCGATTCCGCGACGCTCGCGAGCGCGGTGCTGGACGACCTCTACCCCGAGCGGACCCGCATCGCCGAGACGATGCTCTCGCCCCCGGGCGGTCCCGCACCTTCGCTGCTCGTAGACCGGGCGAGACGGCAGCACGCCGCCAAGGCCTGGCTCAAGGCGCGGCTCGCCCGCCTGCGCCGGCGCTGAGCTCGGCCTCGCGGGCTGCGTCGGTCCCGGGGACCGCGTCGGTCTCGCGCCAGCCGACGCGGGCCTGGGGCCTCGCATCGGTCGAGGCGAAGTAGGGCTTGATGTCGAGGAGCGGCGTGCCGTCGAGGCAGTCGAGCCCGCGCACCCGCAACGAGGCGCCCTCGATCCCGAGAAGGTCCACCACCGAGACGGCGATCGGGTTCGGCCGGGCCGGCGAGCGCAGCGCGAAGGTGCCGCGGGGCGCCGGGGCGTGGCGGGGCTGCTGCGCCACGAGGTTCCGGGGCGCCCGGTCCATCCAGTAGAGCACGATCAGGTGGGTGGTGCCGGACAGCTCCCGCAGGGCGGGGGCGAAACGCGGGTCGACCTCCAGGGTGCAGACCGCGTCCGACTGGGCCGAGTTGCGCGGGCAGTCGGCGCGCGCGGTCCAGGGCGTGCGCACCCGGCCGACGAAGTACAGCCCGGCATCGTAGGCCGCCGGCAGGTCGACCGTCTCCTCGCCCGGGCGCGGGCCGAATTCCGTCTCCGCTGCGCTCATCGCGTCACCTCGCTCCTCGAAACCCGCGGGATCCGGGTCGCCCCGGCGCGGCACCCGGTATAGGCTGGCGCGCAGGGCATCAGGGAGACCGATCGCGTGTTCGCCGACGAGCTGAGACCGATGGAGACGGTGGCCGACCCCGAGACGGCGGTCGATCGCTTGGCGAGCCTGCACACCGCCGCCACCGGGAGCCTGCGGGACGCGCTGAACCGCTTCCTCGCCGAGGGCGTGCCGCCCGACTCGGCAGAGCGGCTGACCTTCCGCTATCCCGAGCTGCGCCTGACCTACCGGCCGACCGGACCGATGCCGCGGATCACCCGCGCCACCGCGAAGTTCCAGGGCCCGGGCGTCTTCTCCACCACCCTGACCCAGCCCGGGCATTTCCGCGCCTACCTGCTCGAGCAGCTGCGCCCGCTGGTGCAGGATTACGGCGCCACGATCGAGGTGGGCCTGAGCGCCCAGGAGATCCCGTACCCCTACGTCGTCGAGCCCGGGGCGGAGCTCGCCCGCGGCGTCACGTCGAGCGACCTCGCACGCCACTTCCCGACCCCGATGCTGTCGAGCGTCGGCGACGAGATCGCCGACGGGCTGTGGCTCGACACCGACGACGAGGCGCGCCCGCTCGCCCTGTTCGACGGGCCGCGGGTCGATTACTCGCTGCGCCGCCTCGTGCACTATACCGGGGCCGACTGGCGCCAGATCCAGCCCTGGATCCTGCTCACCAACTACCACCGCTACGTCGACCAGTTCGTGCGCGTCGGCCTCAAGGCGCTCGTCGCCGAGCCGGAGCGCTACGCCCGCCTGGTCCTGCCCGGCGGCGTCTCGGTCGAGGCCGGGGAGGCGGCGGGCATCGAGGCCGACGCGCTCATCGCCGCCTCGCCCTGGCACCGGTTCCAGATGCCGGCCTACCACCTCGTCGCCCGGGACGGGCAGGGCACCAGCCTCGTCAACATCGGCGTCGGGCCGTCGAACGCGAAGACCATCACCGACCATCTCGCGGTGCTGCGGCCGCATTGCTGGCTGATGGTCGGCCATTGCGGGGGCCTGCGCCAGTCGCAGACCATCGGCGACTACGTGCTGGCCCACGGCTACCTGCGCCGCGACCGGATCCTCGACGAGCTGGTGCCGCCCGACGTGCCGATCCCGGCGCTCGCCGAGGTCCAGGTCGCGCTCCAGGAGGCCGCCGCCAGCGTCACCGGCGAGCGGGCCGAGGCCCTGAAGCAGCGCCTGCGCACCGGCACCGTCGTCACCTACGACGACCGCAACTGGGAGCTGCGCTGGTCGCAGGAGCGGCGGCGGATCAACCTATCGCGGGCGATCGGCGTCGACATGGAGAGCGGCACCATCGCGGCGCAGGGCTACCGCCTGCGGGTGCCCTACGGCACGCTGCTCTGCGTCTCCGACAAGCCGCTGCACGGCGAGATCAAGCTGCCGGGCGCCGCCAACGCCTTCTACGAGCGGGCGGTGGGCGAGCACCTGCTGATCGGGCTCGCCACCCTCGACGCCCTGCGGCGCAACCGGCACGGCCTGCACTCGCGCAAGCTGCGCAGCTTCGACGAGCCGCCGTTCCGGTAACGGTGACCCGCCGCATGGCCGCCCTGCCGATCTCGAACAGCCGCCACGTCGCCGTGGCGGAGGGCGACGCGACCCGCGTCGTCGCGGTGGCCGACCTCGCCGCCTCCCTCGGGGCCGAGGCGCTGATCCGCCTGCACGAGGCGGATTTCGCCGCGCTCGCGGCGGTCGGCCGGGACCTCGTCCACTTCAACCTCGAGCGCACGATCAACCGGGCCGGCACCCGTTACGCGCTGGTGCCGATCGTCCGGCCCGGGCGGCGCCGGCCCGGCGGGCCGGAGGAGCTGCCGGTCCTCGACCCGACCCGGTTCCGCACCGGCCTGTGCGTCGCGGTGCGCCAGGGCGTGCCGGTGGCCGAGGTGCCGGCGCCGCTGTTCGCGATCTCGCTGCCGACGATCCGGGATGCCGACGCCCTCGCGGCGGCCCTGGTGCGCCGCTACGCCGAGCTGTTTCCCGATCTCGGCCCGGCCGAGATCGTCGGGCGGGGCTGCGCGGTCACGCGGCTGCGGCTCGACCGGCCCTGACAAGATTCCGCGCGCCGCGCGCAAGTCCACGGAGGCCGTTCCGGCGCGGCGCAGACCGGGATCGTCCAGTCGATCGATGACTTTCCCGGACAGATCGTCCACTACCGAATGATTCGGCAGGTGTATTTTACCGGTTCGCAACCGTGAGACCGGCACGGTGGCCCCGTCGCGATCGGATGCGGGCCCTCCATGCTGCAGACCGCCGGAACCCTGCTCGCCCTGCATGACGGGCGGCTCATCGGCCTGTCGGTCCTGATCGGCGTGCTCGCCTCGATCACCATGGTCGACCTGCTGCAGCACGCCCGCGCCGCCGCCGGCACCAGCCGGGGAATCTGGCTCTCGACCGCCGCGGTCGCCGGCGGGTTCGGGCTGTGGGCGAGCCAGGTCATCGCCCAGGCCTCGATCCGCCCGGCCGCCGACCTCCTGCGCCACGGCGGGATCCTGCTCCTCGCCCTCGTCCTGATGGTCGGCCTCGCCGGGACCGGCCTGCGGGCCGCCGTCTCGGCCCCGCGCCGGGTCGGGCCGGCGCTCGGCGGTCTCCTCCTCGGCTCCGGCCTCGCGGCGGTCGGTGCCGCCTTGGCGGCGAGCCTGCCGGGCGCGGGGTCGCCGGCGTGGCTGGCGGCCCTCGGCCTCGCGGCTGCGGGCGCCGTCGCCCTGTCCGGCCTCACCCTCTCCCTGAGCCTGCGGGAGAGCCCGGCGGGCCGCATGATCGGCGCGGTGATCCTGGCCGGCGCGGGCGCGCTGCCGCACGTCGCCGGGCTCGCCGCCGCCGGCGGCCGGATCGCGCCCGTGCCCGTCGACGGCGAATTCGCCGCCTCGCTGGGCTTTGCCAGCCTGACGCTCCTCGTCCTCGTCTTCGCGGGCCTGACCCTCGACGGGCGGATGCGCCGCCGGCGCGAGGCGCAGGAACTGATGCACAGCCTCGCGGATGCCGCGGTCGAGGGGCTGGCGGTGGTCGAGGCGGGCCGCATCGTCACCGTCAACACCAGCCTCGCCGAGCTGATCGGCCGGGCGCCGGCCGCGCTGGTCGGCCGGTCGATCGCCGAGATCCTGCCCGCGGCGACGATGCGCCAGCTCGATGCCGGCCCGGTCGGGCGGGTCGTCGAGGCCGAGCTGACCGGGGCGGACGGGACGACGCGGCCGGTCGACGTGATCCGCCGCCCGCTCGGCAGCCGGCCCTGCCACGCCATCGCGTTCCGCGACCTGCGGGCGCGGCGCGAGGCCGAGCGACACATCGCGTTCCTGGCCCATCACGACACCCTCACGGGGCTTCCCAACCGCGCGACCTTCCGCGCCCGCCTGGACGAGGCGATCGCCTCGTCGCGGGATTCCGGCCGGATGGTGGCGGTGCTCTGTCTCGACCTCGACCGGTTCAAGGACGTCAACGACCTCTACGGGCACGCCATGGGCGACGGGCTGCTGCAGGCCCTGGCGCGCTGGACCGCGCCGTCGCTCGGGCCGCGCCAGGTCATGGCGCGCCTGGGCGGCGACGAGTTCGCGATCCTGATGCCGGGCGTCTCGGGCGCGGCGGATGCGGGCCGGCTCGCCGAGGAGATCCTGCGGGTGATCCGGGAGGGCAACGCCCGGGCGGGGAACGGGCCGCTCCTGGCGATCAGCATCGGCATCGCGCTCTGCCCGGACGACGCGCAGGACGGCCAGACCCTGCTCAACCACGCCGATGCCGCGCTCTACTGCGCCAAGAGCCAGGGGCGGGGAACCTTCCGCTTCTTCGAGCCGGTCCTGGCCGCGCGGATCCGCGACCGCCGCGCCCTCGAGCACGACCTGCGCCACGCCGTCGAGCGGGGCGAGCTGCAGATGGTCTACCAGCCGCAGACCCGCGTCGAGAGCGGCGCGATCGTGGGCTTCGAGGCGCTGCTGCGCTGGCACCATCCCGAGCGCGGCGCCGTCTCGCCCGAGCTGTTCATTCCGATCGCCGAGAAGACCGGCAGCATCCTCGCCATCGGCGAGTGGGTGCTGCGCGAGAGCTGCCGGGAGGCCGCCTCCTGGGACAAGCCGCTGCGCATCGCCGTCAACGTCTCGCCGGTCCAGCTCCACGCCCCGGGCTTCGCCGAGCTCGTCCACGAGGTCCTGGTCGCCACCGGCCTGTCGCCGGCCCGGCTCGAACTGGAGATCACCGAGACGGCGCTGATCCGCGATCCCATGCGGGCGCTCGCCACCCTGCGGCGGATCAAGGCGCTCGGCGTCCGCATCGCCATGGACGATTTCGGCACCGGCTACTCGTCGCTGTCGAACCTGCGCGCCTTCCCGTTCGACAAGATCAAGATCGACCGCTCGTTCATCCGCGCCGTCGACGTGAACCACGAGACCGCCGCGATCATGAGGGCGGTGCTGGGGCTGGGTCGCGGCCTCGGCCTGCCGGTCCTGGCCGAGGGCGTCGAGACCTCGGCCGAGCTCGCCTTCCTGGGCGCCGAGGCCTGCCAGGAGGCGCAGGGCTACCTCCTCGGCCGCCCCGGCCCGATCGCGCATTTCGCCGAGCACACCGCCTCGACCGGCGAGGCCCCGGCGGGGACGGCCGACCCGGCGGCGACGCCCGACGGCACGAGCGCGGCCGCCTGAGGCGGAGCGCCTCAGTCGATCCGCCGCAACCCTTGCGCGAAGCGCTTGGCGTTGGCGACGTAGCGGTCGGCCGAGGCGCGCAAGCCCGCCACCGCCGCCTCGTCGAGCACCCGCACCGCCTTGGCCGGGGCGCCGACGATCAGGCTGTTGTCGGGAAATTCCTTGCCCTCGGTGACGAGCGCGTTGGCGCCGACGAGGCAGTTGCGGCCGATCTTCGCCCCGTTGAGGATCGTCGCGCCCATCCCGATCAGCGAATTGTCGCCGATCGTGCAGCCGTGCACGATGGCGCCGTGCCCGACCGTGATGCCCTCGCCGAGGGTGAGCGGGAAGCCCGCATCGGTGTGGAGCACCGCGCCCTCCTGGACGTTGGTGCGGTCCCCGACCGTGATCGGCTCGTTGTCGCCGCGGATCACCGCGCCGAACCACACGCCGACCTCGCGGCCGAGCCGCACCCGCCCGATCACGTGGGCATCCGGGGCGATCCAGGCGCTGGCATCCTCCGGCACGACCGGGCTGACGGTGTCGAGGGCGTAGAGCGGCATCGGATCCTCCGGGTGGTTTGTCCTCCCTTTCGCATGGCGGGAGGGCGGCGTCAGCCCGGAGCGGGGCGGCTCACACCGAGCCGACGGTCTTCAGCCGCGCCCGCGGGTGGATCTCGGCCTGGCTCATCACCGGGGTCTCGCGGCGGAAGCGCTCGATGATCGAGCGCACGAAGGGCCGGGCCTGGACCGAGGTGACCAGCACCGGCATCTCGCCGATCCGGGCCGCCTCCTCGAAGCGGTCGCGCACCGTGGTGACGAAGTCCGACAGCTTGGAGGGCTGCATCGCGAGGTGGCGATCGTCGCCGTGGCCGACGATCGCCTCCATGAAGGCGGTCTCCCAGGCCGGCGAGAGGGTGATGATCGGCAGGACGCCGCCCGGCCCCTGGTACTGGGCGCAGATCTGGCGGCCCAGGCGGGCGCGGACGTGCTCGACGATGTCGCGCGGGTTCTTGATGTGGCCGGCGACCTCGGCGATGCCCTCCACGATGGTGCCGAGGTCGCGGATCGAGACCCGCTCGGAGAGCAGGTATTGCAGCACCCGCTGGATCCCCGTGGTGGCGATCTGGCTCGGCACCACCTCCTTGAGGAGCTCGCCGTGCTCCTTGGGCAGCTCCTTCAGGAGCTTCTGCACCTCGACGTGGTTGAGGAGGTCGGAGACGTGGGCCTTGATCACCTCGGTGAGGTGGGTCGAGACCACGGTGGCGGCGTCGACCACGGTGTAGCCCTTGAGCTGGGCCTCGTCGCGCAACGCCGCGTCGACCCAGGTCGCCGGCAGCCCGAAGGTCGGCTCCATCAGGTGCTGGCCGGGCAGCTGGACCTGCCCGCCCATCGGGTCCATCGCCATGAACTGGCCCGGGAAGATCTGGCCGGTGCCGGCCTCGATCTCCTTGACCCGGACCACGTAGGTGTGGGCCTCGAGCTGGACGTTGTCGAGGATGCGCACCGAGGGCATCACGAAACCGAGTTCCGCCGCGAGCTGGCGGCGCAGAGCCCGGATCTGGTCGGTGAGGCGGTCCTGGCCGGCCGGCCCGTTGACGAGGGACAGGAGGGCGTAGCCCATCTCGAGCTTGAGGTCGTCGAGCTTGAGGAGGTCGGCCGCCGTCTCCTCCTTGGCCTCCGCGGCGGTCGCCTCGGCGGCCTTGGCCTCCGCGGCGTCGGCCTGCGCGGGGGTCGGCAGGAGGGCGATGCGGCGGGCGAGGTAGGCGGCGCCGAAGCCGAGCGCGAGGAACGGCAGCATCGGGATGCCGGGCAGGAGCCCGATCAGGATCATCACCGCGGCCGACATGCCGAGCGCCTTGGGGTAGTTGGCGATCTGGCGCCCCAGCGCCCGGCTCGCCGGACCGCGCACGCCGGCCTTGGAGACGAGGAGGCCGGCGGCGGTCGAGACGACCAGCGCCGGGACCTGGCTCACCAGGCCGTCGCCGACGGTCAGCAGCGTGTAGGTCTTGCCGGCCTCCGCGAAGGTCAGGCCCTGCTGGGCGACGCCGATGATGATCCCGCCCACCACGTTGATGACCGTGATGAGGAGCGCCGCGATCGCGTCGCCGCGCACGAATTTCGAGGCGCCGTCCATGGCGCCGAAGAACGAGGATTCGTCCTCGAGCGACTGGCGGCGCGACCGGGCGGTCTTCTCGTCGATGAGGCCGGCCGAGAGGTCGGCGTCGATCGCCATCTGCTTGCCGGGCATCGCGTCGAGGGAGAAGCGGGCCGCGACCTCGGCGATGCGCCCCGAGCCCTTGGTGATGACGACGAAGTTCACGATGATCAGGATCGCGAAGACGATGATCCCGATCAGGAAGTTGCCGCCCATCACGAAGTGGCCGAAGGCCTCGATGACGTGGCCGGCCGCCGCCGTGCCCTCGTGGCCGTGGCCGAGGATCAGCCGCGTCGAGGCGAGGTTGAGCGCCAGCCGCAGCATCGTGGTGATGAGCAGCACCGTCGGGAAGACCGTGAACTCGAGCGGGTTCTCGATGAACAGGCCGGTCATCAGGATCAGGACCGACAGGATGATCGAGACCGCGAGCAGCAGGTCGAGCAGGAGCGCCGGCAGCGGGAAGATCAGCACCACCAGGATGGCGAGCACCGAGACCGCCAGCACCAGGTCGCTGCGCCGCGTGAGCGCGACCAGATCCGCCCGCGACGGCAGCGCGAAGATGCGGCCTGCGCCGAGGGCCCCCGTCTCGCTCATGTCGATCCCACACCCCACCGCCACCCGGCAATTCCTGCCGGGTTCATGGTTAGGGAATGGTTAATGCGGCTGGAGAGGGCCGTCGCGACCGGACTCGGCGGCACGCCGCGCGAGCGCCCCTCCCATAATAATCCACCCGCCGACGGAACGATTTTACCGACCCGATTTTGTGCATCGCATCATGGCGCGCAATGTAATCCTGCGGAAATCGGAACAAGCTCGACGGTTCCCTCTCTATTGTCCGCAATAAGACCGATCCACGACGCTCCTCCTGCGGAACCAAGACGCGCGGCAATGATTGAGATGGCATCGATCGCTCAGACAAGGTTCGAGGAGACCATGCGCAAGACCCTCATCACCCTCGCGGCCCTCGGCATGCTCGGCGCCGGCGCGGCGCAGGCCCAGACCACCGTGACGGGCGATCCGGCCCGCGACGCCAAGCCCAGCACCCAGTCGCAGGGCCAGGAGGCGGTGACCCGGCCCAACACCGACATGATGGACAAGAACAACCCGGGCTCCACCGGCACGGTCGCCACCAACGCCAAGCTCGAGCCCGGCGCCAACAGCTTCACCGAGGCCCAGGCCCGCAGCCGCATGGAGCAGGCCGGCTTCAAGGACGTGAAGGAGCTCAAGAAGGACGACCAGGGCATCTGGCGCGGCCAGGCCATGCAGGCCGGCAACACCGTGATGGTCGGCCTCGACTTCAAGGGCAACGTCTCGACCGCCCGGTAAGGCGGTCCCTCGCAGCTGCCCTCCCTCTCCCCGAACACAAGGACGATGCCCATGGCGACCCGTACCCTCACGGCCCTGTTCGACAGCTACGACGACGCCTCCGCGGCGGTGCGCAAGGTGGAGGCGGCCGGCGTGCCCCACGCCGACATCAGCATCGTGGCCAACAACCAGGGCGACCGCTATTCCGGCCACCTCGGCATGCGTGACGGCACCACCACCACGACGACCGGCGAGACCGCGCACGACGCCACGAACGGCGCCGGCGCCGGCGCGTCGGTCGGCACCGTGCTCGGCGGCGGCGCCGGCCTGCTCACCGGCCTCGGCCTGCTCGCCATCCCGGGCGTCGGCCCGGTGGTCGCCGCCGGCTGGCTCGTCGCGACGCTCGCCGGCGCCGGCGTCGGCGCCGCGGCGGGCGGCCTGATCGGCTCGCTCACCGGCGCGGGCCTCAGCGAGGAGCACGCCCACAGCTACGCCGAGGGCGTGCGCCGCGGCGGCACCCTGGTGACCGTGCGGGCCGACGACACCCATGCCGACCGTGTCTACTCGATCCTCAAGGAGCACGGCTCGATCGACATGGATGACCGCGCCAAGACCTGGCGCCAGGACGGCTGGACCGGGCGGCACGACGAGACCGCGCCCTCGCTGACCAACCCGGCGGCGGTCGCCGGCGGCTCGTCGGCGGTCGGCGCGGCCGGCAGCACCACCACCGGCCTCAACACCGGCGGCATGCCGTTCGCCGCGGGCGCCGCGCCGACCGCCCGGACGGTCGATGCCGGCCTGCCCGGCACCACCCGGGAGCGGGGCCTCGGCCTCGAGGACGAACTGCCTCCGGCCCGTCAGACGCTCGGCACCGAGCGTCGCTGATCCTAGCGATCGATCATCAGTGAGGAACGCGGCGGCGGGGGCGACCCCGCCGCCGCTTCCGTGAGGCCGGGCTTCCCTTCGGCCTCTCCGCCGCACCGGCGCTGGTGCGCCCGGGCCTTCCTCCTCTACAGTACCGGCAACAACCGGACCGGGAGGAAGTCATGCGCCGGATCGCCGTCCTCGTCGCCCTCGTCTGCGCGGGGCCTCTCGTCTGGGCGGGTCCGCTCGCCGGCCCGGCCCACGCCGAGGAGCCGCCGGCCTTCCGGGTCGATCCGGCCTGGCCGAAGCCGCTGCCGAACAACTGGATCATGGGCCAGGCCGCGGGCGTCGCGGTGGATGCCCAGGACCACGTCTGGGTGATCCAGCGCCCGCGCACCCTGACCGACGACGAGAAGGCCGCGAGCCTCACCCCCCCGCGCACCCGCTGCTGTGTCCCGGCCCCGCCGGTGCTGGTGTTCGACCAGGACGGTACCCTGATCAAGTCCTGGGGCGGGCCCGGCGAGGGCTACGACTGGCCGCAGAACGAGCACGGCATCCACATCGATCACAAGGGCTTCGTCTGGCTCGCCGGCAACGGCGAGCAGGACGGCCAGATCCTGAAGTTCACCCAGGACGGCCGCTTCGTGATGCAGATCGGCAAGTCCGGGCCGCAGACCGACAGCCGCGACACCACGCGGCTCGGCCGCCCGGCCAACATGCAGGTCGACCCGGAGACGAACGAGCTCTACGTCGCCGACGGCTACTACAACCACCGGGTCATCGTGTTCGACGCCGAGACGGGCGCCTTCAAGCGGATGTGGGGCGCCTACGGCGCGCCGCCGACCGACGAGGCGCTCGGCCCCTACGACCCGGCGGCGCCCTTGCCCCGGCAGTTCCGCAACCCGGTCCACTGCATCCAGGTCGCCCGCGACGGCCTCGTCTACGTCTGCGACCGCACCAACGACCGGGTCCAGGTGTTTCGCCGCGACGGCACCTTCGTGAAGGAATTCACCGTCGAGCCGCAGACCCGGGCCAACGGCTCGGTCTGGGAGCTCGCCCTGTGGCCGGACGAGGCGCAGAGCTACCTGATGAACGCCGACGGCGCCAACAACGAGGTCCGCACCCTGCGGCGGGAAGACGGCGCGGTCCTCGGCCGCTTCGGCCGCAACGGCCGGATGGCCGGCGACTTCCACTGGGTGCACAACCTCGCGGTCGATTCCCGCGGCAACGTCTTCACCACCGAGGTCGATACCGGCAAGCGGGCGCAGAAATTCCTGCTCCAGGGCAACATGGTGCTGCGCAAGCGGACGCCGTGAGGGCGCTCACCCGTCCGAGGCCGCCGGTCCGGCGAAGTCCGCCGCCCGCTCGGCGAGGTCGTCGAGGTTGCGGCGCAGCTGCTCCAGGGTGAAGGCGAGCCAGAAGATCCGGCCGACGCCGTCGGTGGAGAGCGTCCGGGTGACCTGGCGCCGGCGCATCCCGTCGATGGCCTCGCGGTAGCCGGCGATCGCCGCCACGAGGTCGGCGCCGTCCCGGTCCGGCCGGCGCCCGGCCGAGAGCGCGTCGGCGAGGTTTCGCAGGCGGGACGCCGCGGCGGTCGCGGCCCTGTCCCAGGCCTCGGCGAGGTGGACCCGCAGCACGTCCTCGTCGGCCTCCGCGATGGCGCGGCGCAGCAGCACGAGGTCGTGGCGCAGCCGCGTCAGGGTGCGCAGGAGCGGGTCCGGATCGGGGGCGGCGGAGAGCCGGCTGCGGCGCTCGCGGGCGGCCTCGCCGGCCAGGGTCTCGAGGCGCGAAAGGCTGCGCCGCACCGCCGGCGGCAGGGCCTTCGCCTCCGGCGTCTCCTCCACGTCGAGGCGGGCGAGCGCCGCGAGCTGGCTCGCCAGCAGCCGGGCGAGGCCGGCCGCCTGGCCGGTCACCGCCCGGGCGGCCCGGGCCGGCGCGACCAGGAGCGAGACCGCCAGCCCGATGACGCAGCCGAGCCCGATCTCCAGGATCCGGTCGAGGGCGAAGGCGAGGGGGCCGAGCGTCGAGCCGGTGGTGGACAAAAGCACGATGATCGCGGTGATCGGCGCGATGCGGAAGCCCGCCGAGACCGCGGCCGCGAAGGTGAGCGGTGCGACCGCGACGACGAGGGCGAGCAGCGTCGAGGCGCCGCCGTGATGCGGCAGCGCGAAGGCGACGGCGCCGCCGTAGCAGGCGCCGAGCACCGAGCCGAGGAACCGGTCGAGGGCGGCCTTGAGCGAGCCGCCGACGCTGCTCTGGGTGACGATGAGGGCGGTGATGACGGCCCAGTAGGCCTGCGGCAGCCCGAGGGACTCGGCGAGCAGGAAGGTCGCGAGGCTCGCCGCGGTCATCCGCAGGCTCTGGGTCAGCCGCGGCCGCTGGCGTGCGAGGAGGCGCAGGAGAGGAGACGGGCTGTCCGACGAAGAGGCCATGGGCGCGGTGAGAGCCGGTGCCGGCCCCGCGAGTCAACCGCCTGCGATCGTTCGACCTGTGGCCGGGGCGTCATCCGGGCTTTACCGGACCGGTGCGATATCCGTACGACAGAACAATTGACGACGACGCAGAAGGTCAGGGCGGTGACGATGCGCAAGTTCGTGGGTGCCATGTACGTTCTGGCCGCGCTGGCGGCGGTGCCGGCGCAGGCGCGGCCGCTCGCCGCGATCAAGCAGGACGGCACCCTGCGGGTCGGCCTGACCGGCGACTACGCGCCGTATTCCCTGCGCTTGCCCGACGGCAGCATCAAGGGGGCCGACGTGGTGATGGCGGGCGAGCTCGCCCGGGCGCTGGGCGTCAAGGTCGAGATCGTGCCGACGACCTGGAAAACCCTGAAGGACGACCTCCTCGCCGACCGCTACGACGTCGCGATGGGCGGGGTCAGCGTCACGCCCGACCGGGCCTCGGTGGCCGACTTCTCGGTGCCGGTCCTGACCGACGGCAAGCGCCCGATCGTGCGCTGCGCCGACAAGGGCCGCTTCGTCACGATCAAGGACATCGACAAGCCGGAGGTCCGCGTCGTGGTCAATCCCGGCGGCACCAACCAGCGCTTCGCCGACGCCAACTTCCCGCACGCCTCGGTGCGGGTGTTTCCCGACAACCGCGCCATCTTCAAGGAGGTGGCCGAGGGCCGGGCCGACCTGATGGTCACCGACGGCGCCGAGGTCGACTATCAGTCGCGGCTCAACGCCGGGGTGCTCTGCCCGGCCGCCGTGCCCGACACCTTCGACAAGGCCGACAAGGCCTACTGGATGACCCGCGACCCGGCGCTGAAGGCGGCGGTCGACGAGTGGCTGACGAGGACCCTGAAGAGCGGCGCCTACCAGAAGGCATTGGCGAAGGCGGCGGAGTAGGGCCGAGAGGATCGGGCGCGTTCGACGTCCGCGGGCGCTCCTCGTCCCATTCCGCGGGTCGTCCCGGGCTCCGCCGCGCGGGCCCGGGATGACCCGGCGAGGGTGTCGGGACCGTCTCGTCCGGTCCCGACGTCGCTCAGTGCAGGAACCCGATCGAGATCCACGGCACCAGGATCACCACCACGAGGCCGACGAGCAGCGCCGCCATGTAGCCGATGATCGGCCGGATGCCGGCATCGGGATGGATCCGGCTGATCGCGCAGGCGGCGTAGTAGCCGACGCCGAAGGGCGGCGCGAACAGGCCGACGCCCATCGCCAGGATCACCACCATCGCGTAGTGCACCTCGTGCACGCCGACCTGGCGGGCGATCGGGAACAGCAGCGGCCCGAACAGCACGATCGCCGGGATGCCCTCGAGCACCGAGCCGAGGATCACGAAGGCCACCGCCGAGACGACCAGGAAGCCGAGCGCCCCGCCGGGCAGGCTCTTCATCATCACGGCGAGGCTCTGCGAGAAGCCCGACTGGGTCAGCGCCCAGGCCATGCCGGTCGCCGCCCCGATGATCAGCAGGATCGCCCCCGACAGGGAGGCGGTCGCGACCAGCATCGGGTAGACCCGGCGCCAGTCGAACTGGCGATAGATCAGCAGGCCGGCGAGGATCGCGTAGACGATGCCGATCGTCGAGACCTCCGTGGCGGTCGCCACGCCCTCGACCACCGCGGCGCGGATGACGAAGGGCAGCGCGATCGCCGGGAAGGCGATGACGAGCGCCTTGCCGACCTCGCCCTTGGTGGCGCGGCGGACGTGGCTCAGGTCCTCGCCGCGGTAGCGCCACCAGACCAGCATGCACAGCGTGACGCCGAGCACGACGCCGGGCAGGAGGCCGCCGGTGAAGAGCGCGGTGATCGACACGCCGGTCACCGACCCGATGGTGATCAGCACGAGGCTCGGCGGGATGGTCTCGGTCTGGGCGCCGGTGGCGGCGAGCAGCGCCACGAGGTCGCCCTCCTTGGCGCCGCGCTTCTTCATCTCGGGAAACAGCACCGGGGCCACCGCCGCCATGTCGGCGGCCTTGGAGCCCGAGATGCCCGAGACGAGGTACATCGCGCCGACGAGCACGTAGTGCAGGCCGCCGCGGACGTGGCCGAGCATGCTCGCGAGGAAGCCCACCATGGCCTTGGCCATGCCGGTCATCTCGATGAGCAGGCCGAGGAACACGAAGAGTGGCACGGCGAGCAGGATGAGGTGGCTCATCCCCTCGTCCATGCGCCCGACCACCACCATGGCGGGGGCCCGGGTGGTGAGCATCAGGTAGCCGAAGGTGGCGAGCCCGAACGCGAAGGCGATCGGCACGCCGGTGAAGACCAGCGCGCCGACGCCGATGACGAAGAAGATCAGCAGGTTCCAGTTGCCGAGCGTGCGCAGCAGCGGCTCGGCCAGCATCAGCGCCACGACGACGAGGGCGGTGACGGCGAGCGCCCCGACCGCGTGGCGCCAGTCGGCGCACTCGATCAGCCGGAGCGCCGCCACGACCAGCATCAGGCCGAAGCCGACCGGCAGGGCCGCGGCCCGCCAGGCGTTTGTGATCTCGAGCGCCGGCGTCTGGACGAAGATCTCTTCCGCCGCGAACTCGTAGGCCGGATGCAGCAGCATCACCACGAAGGCGAGGCCGGCGGCGAGCGCCACCGCCTCCAGGAAGGCCTGGGTCTTCACCGAGGCCATGCTGACCAGCGCCGTCATCCGCATGTGCTCGGCGCGGCGGTAGGCCACCACCGAGCCCAGCATGGCGAGCCACAGGAACAGGATCGAGGCGAGCTCGTCCGACCACACGATCGGCGAGTGGAAGACGTAGCGGCTGACGACGCCGGCGAGCAGCACCACGACCTCGGCTACCACCAGGAGGGCGGCCGGGATCTCGATCAGCGGGCCGAGGGCTTTGTCGAGCGTGCGCGCCCAGGCGCGCTTGGCGGAGGCCGCCGGCAGGGCCGGCGTCTCCGTCGCGATATCGACATGCATCGTGCGCCTCCCTCAGGCCAGCTTGCCGGAGACCGCCTCGAGGTGCTCCCAGGCCGCGTCGCCGTACTTGGTCTTCCAGTCCTTGTAGAAGGTCGTGCGGCCGAGCGCATCGCGAAACTTCTGGCGGTCGACGTCGATGAAGGTGATTCCCTTGGCTCCGAGGTCCTGGCGCAGGGAGGCGCTGAGCTTCACGATGTCGGCGCGCTGGTCGTCGGCCGAGCGGTCGAGCTCGCGGGAGACGAGGGTGCGCAGGTCCTCCGGCAGGCGCTGCATCGCCTTCTTGTTGCCGAGGATCCAGTAGCCGTCCCAGACGTGGCCGGTGAGGCTGCAGCTCTTCTGCACCTCGTAGAGCCGGGTCGTCGCCGTGATGGCGAGGGGGTTCTCCTGGCCCTCGAAGATCTTGGTCTGCAGCGCCGAGTACAGCTCGTTGAAGTTGAGCGGGGCGGCGCCGGCCTCGAGCGACTTGAACAGCGAGGTCAGCATCGGCGACGGCGGGACGCGGATCTTGAAGCCCTTGAGGTCCTCCGGCGTCCTGATCTCGCGGGTCGAGGAGGTGATGTGGCGGAAGCCGTTGTCCCACGCCTTCGAGACGGTCTGGATCGGCGTCTTGGCGATCTGCTCGCGGACGTAGGTCCCGAGCCCGCCGTCCATCGCCTTCCAGACGTCGTCGTAGTCCTTGAACGCGAAGCCGGTATTCGGCAGCGCCGCGGCGGCGACGAAGGTCGAGAGGATCGAGGTCGAGAGGTTGAAGAACTCGACGCTGCCGTTGCGTACCTGCGACAGCAGGTCGGTGTCGGAGCCGAGCTGGTTGGCCGGGAAGAGCTTGATGTCGAGCCGGCCGTTCGAGGCCTCGCGGATGCGGGTCAGCGCTTCCTGGGCGCGGATGTTGACCGGGTGGGTCGGGTCCTGGCCGGTGGCGAGCTTGTACTCGAACTCGGCGGCGCGCACCGGGCGGGTGAACACCGTGGCGAGGGGGACGGCGGCGGCGCCGGCAAGCAGCGTGCGGCGGGAGAGGGTGTGGCTCATGAGGGTTTCCTCGGGGATGGGGGGATGGGCCGGTTGGGCCGGCCTCTGAAAATGAAGCGCCTTCCCCTCCCCAGGCGATCCCGGGCTTGCCCGGTATCGCTGCGAGTTGTGGGGAGGGAAGATCGGGTCATTACTTGCCGTTGAGCGCCCGGTAGGAGCCGATGACCTGGCTGTCGTCCTCGGCGCCCGCCCCACGGCTGGAAGCCGCGAGGAAGAGCTGATGCGCCAAGGCCGCCAGCGGCAGCGCCGCCTTCTCGCTGCGCCCGGCCTCCAGCACGATGCCGAGATCCTTGACGAAGATGTCGACCGCGCTGGTGACCCGCGGGGTCTCCTCTAGCATCCGGGGCCCGCGGTCGCGCAGCATCCAGCTCGAGGCGGACGAGCCCGAGACGATCTCGAGCGCCGTCGCACCGTCGATCCCGACCTTGGCGGCGAGCGACATGGCTTCCGCCGCCGCCGCGAGGTTGACCCCGCAGAGCAGCTGGTTGACCGCCTTCATGGTGGCGCCCTGGCCGGGCTCGGGCCCGACATGGAACACCTTGTCGCCCATGGCCGCGAGCAGCGGGCGCACCTCGGACATCACGGCGGCGGGCGCCGCCGCCATGATGGTCAGCGTCCCGGCCTCGGCGCCGACGACCCCGCCGGAAACGGGGGCGTCGACGAAGGCCCGGCCGGTCGCGGTCACCCGCTTCGCCAGAGCCGCGACGGCGGCCGGCGGGCAGGTCGCCATCAGCACCACCGCGGCGTCGGCGGCGAGGCGCTCGAGCGCGCCCTCGCCGAACAGGATGGCCTCCGCCTGGTCGGCATTGACCACCATCAGCACCAGCGCCCCGGCGCCGTCGGCGGCGGCCGCGATCGTCTCGGCGGGGGTGCCGCCGGATTGCGCGAAAGCGGCGCGTCCCTCGGCCCGCACGTCGAAGCCGCGGACGGGAAGGCCGTGGCGCACGAGGTTGCGGGCCATCGGCAGGCCCATCGAGCCGAGGCCGACGAAAGCGACGGGGCGCTCGGCGCTCACAGCCATTCGCGGATGCTCCGCACCATGGCGCCGGTCGAGATGCCGTAGCGGTCGTGGAGGGTCGGCAGGGCGCCGGCATCCAGGAACTCGTCCGGCAGGCCGACCTGGCGGAAGGCCTTGGGCACCGTGCCGGAGCGCATCAGGAGCCCCGCCACCGCCTCGCCGAGGCCGCCGACGACCGTGTGGTTCTCGGCCACCACCACCAGGCGCCCGCCCTTGCCGGCCTCGCGCAGGATGGTCTGCGTGTCGAGCGGCTTGATCGTCGGGACGTGCAGGACCGAGACGTCGATCTTGTCGTCCTTCAGGGCGTCGGCCGCCTCGAGGGCCCGCATGGTCATCAGCCCGGTCGAGATGATCAGGACGTCGTTGCCGTCGCGGATCGTCTTGGCCTTGCCGAGTTCGAACTTGTAGCCGTACTCGTCGAGCACCAGGGGCACGTTGCCGCGCAGGAGCCGCATGTAGACCGGCCCCTTGTGATCGGCGATGGCCGGCACGGCCTGCGCGATCTCGTGCGCGTCGCAGGGGTCGAGGATGGTCATATTGGGCAGGCCGCGGAAGATCGCGATGTCCTCCGTCGCCTGGTGGCTCGGGCCGTAGCCGGTGGTGAGGCCGGGCAGGGCGCAGACGATCTTGACGTCGAGGTTCTCCTCCGCGATCGCCATGCAGATGAAGTCGTAGGCGCGCCGCGCCGCGAACACCGCGTAGGTGGTGGCGAAGGGCTGGAAGCCTTCGCGCGCCATGCCGGCGGCGGCGCTGATCAGCAGCTGCTCGGCCATGCCCATCTGGTAGAAGCGCTCGGGGTGCTTCTGGGCGAAGATGTGCAGGTCGGTGTACTTGCCGAGATCGGCGGTGAGCCCGACGATCTCCGGCCGCTCCTCGGCGAGCTTGGCGAGCGCGTGGCCGAACGGGGCCGGGGCGGTGCGCTGGTCGGGGCCGGCGAGCGACGCGATCATCGCCGAGGTGGTCAGCCGTTCACCCGTGTTGGCCTCGGAGAGCCAGGCCGGGCGCGTGTACTTCGAGCGTTTCATGCGGGCCTCCCGGCATCCAGGATCTTGATCGCGTCCTGCCATTCCTGCGGCTCCACCCGCAGGAAGTGGTTGCGCTCGCGCGCTTCCAGGAACGGGATGCCCTTCGCCATCTTGGTGTCGCAGATGATGATGCGGGGCTTCTGCTCCGAGCAGGCCTTGGCCGCGTCGAAGGCCTGGACGAGGGCGTCGATGTCGTTGCCGTCGACCCGCTGGACGTGCCAGCCGAAGGATTCGAAGCGCGACGCCGCCGGCTCGAAGCCGGTGACCTGCGAGGCCGGGCCGTCGGCCTGCTGGTTGTTGACGTCGACGATGGCGATCAGGTTGTCGAGCTTCCAGTGGCTCGCCGACCAGGCGCCCTCCCAGATCGAGCCCTCGCCGAGCTCGCCGTCGGAGATCAGGCAGTAGACGAACGAGTCCGACTTCTTGCGCTTGAGCCCCAGGCAGAAGCCGACCGCCAGCGCCAGGCCCTGGCCGAGCGAGCCGCCGGTGATCTCCATGCCGGGGGTGTAGGCGGCCATGCCGGACATCGGCAGGCGGCTGTCGTCAGCGCCGTAGCTCGTCAGCTCGTCCTCGGGCAGGATCCCGGCCTCGAGGAGCGCGGCGTAGAGCGCGATGGCGTAGTGGCCGATCGAGAGCAGGAAGCGGTCGCGCCCCTCCCATTCCGGATCATCCGGCCGGTAGCGCATGGCGTGGAAATACGACACCGCCAGCACGTCGGCGATGCCGAGCGCCTGGGCGATGTAGCCCTGGCCCTGGACCTCGCCCATCAGGAGGGCGTTGCGGCGGATGCGGTAGGCGCGCTCGGCCAGCGACGGGCTGTTCTGCCCGGGTTCTGTGGCAGGCATGATGGTCGTCCTCAGTGGATCAGCATGCCGCCGTTCACGTCGATGACGGCGCCGGTGATGTAGGAGGAGAGGTCGGAGGCGAGGAACAGGCAGGCATTGGCCACGTCGTCGGCGACGCCGAGGCGGCCGAGCGGGATGCCCTTGGCGATCTCGACCTTCAGCTCGTCGGTGAGCTTGCCGCCGGTGATGTCGGTCTGGATCAGGCCGGGGGTGATGCTGTTGACCCGCACCGTGTCGGGGCCGAGCTCGCGGGCCATCGCCTTGCCGAGGCCCAGCACGCCGCCCTTGGCGGCGCTGTAGTGCGGGCCGCCGAAGATGCCGCCGCCGCGCTGCGCCGAGACCGACGACATGCAGACGATCGAGCCGGATTGCTGCTTGCGCATCTGCGGCACCACCGCCTGGCTCATGTAGAGCGTGCCGCGCAGGTTCACGTCGAGCACCGCGTCGTAGTTGCCGGGCTCGATGTCCATGAACTTGAGCGGCTGGGTGATGCCGGCGTTGTTGATCAGCACGTCGATGCGGCCGAAGCGGGCGACCACCTCGTCGGCGGCGGCCTGGCAGGCGGCCTTGTCGGTGACGTTGCAGGCGAGGCCGACGTGACCCTCGCCGAGCGAGCGCGCGGCCTCCTCGGCCTGGCCGGCATCGAGATCGAGGATCACCACCTTGGCGCCGTGGCTCGCGAAGAGCTTCGCGGTGGCGCGGCCGATGCCCCGCAGCGAAGCGGCGCCGGTGATCAGGCACACCTTGTCGGTCAGAAGCATGTCGTCCTCCCTCCAGGACGGGCCGGTTGCGGCCCGCTGCACACGAGGGAGCGACGTCGGCGCCGGGGCTCATCCCCGCGTCGCCTTCCGTCCTCGACGGTGCCTCCCTCGTTTCGTTGCGGGCAGAGTGCCCGCCGGCAGGGTCGGCGACAAACGCGGAAATTGCAGCCGGAGGTGAATTTGATTCACTTGACCCTGGGGCAGCGGGGTGGGCGCGGGGCGGGGCCGCGCCCTCACCATTCCGGTGCCGCCGTCCCGAGGCGGCCGGCGGGCCGGTCCCAGCACATCGGCACGCCCGCCACGATGAGCGGCGGCCGCAGGCGCAGCGCCGGCCCCCAGGCGGTCGGCTCGGGCGCCCCCATGCAATCGTCCGGCCCGAGGGGGACGGGGGCGGGCTCCGGCGGAGCGGGCGGGGCGGCGAGCAGGAGGGCGGCGGTCCGGGCGAGCGCGGTGCGCGCCGCGCAGCCCCGGCCGGTGGCGAGGCGGCGGGCGAGGCCGTGCAGGACCGCCGCGGCCATGACGTAGCCGGTGGCGTGGTCGAGGGCCTGGACCGGCAGCGGCGCCGGCCGGTCGGCGCCCCGCATCCCGGCCTCGGCGAGACCGCAGCTCATCTGCACCAAGCTGTCGAAGCCGCGCCGCTCCCGCCACGGGCCGGTCCAGCCATAGGCGTCGAGGCCGACGTCGATCAGGCCCGGCCGCAGGCGGGCCCGGGCCGCGGCGTCGAGCCCGAGGCGGGCGAGCGCGTCCGGCCGGTAGCCGTGGACCAGCACGTCGGCCCCGGAAAGCAAGGCCTCGAACCGGGCCCGGCCGGCCGGATCCTTGAGGTCGAGGCGGGCGCAGGCCTTGCCGAGCGTCGTCTCCGGCAGGACACCAGGCTCGTCCCAATCCGGCGGATCGAGGCGCAGGACCGTGGCGCCGTAGCCGGCGAGGACGCGGGTCGCGACCGGACCGGCGAGCACCCGCGTCAGGTCGAGGACCCGCAGGCCGGCGAGCGGCCGGTCCGGGCGGGCCTCCGCGAGGAGGCCGTCGGGCCCCGCCTCGCCGTCCTCCCAGCTCGCCAGGGGCTCCCGCGCCACCGCCGCGCCCTGCGGGTGGGCGGCCCAGGCGGCGGCGGAGCGCATCGCGGCGGCGCAGCCGCCCGCCGCCACGATGGCGGCTTCGAGGTCGTCCGCCCGCCAGCGTGCGACCGCCTCCGCCACCGCCGCCCGCTCCGGGGCGGATCCCAGCACCGACAGGGCCGCCGCACGGTGATGCGGCGCGTTGGTGTGGAGCCTGATCCAGCCGTCGGCGGCCCGGTAGTCGCCGGCCACCGCGTCCCAGACCGGCGGCAATTCCCACCCTTGCGGGATCAGCGAGCGGGCAAACCACAGGGCTGCGAGGCGCCGGTCGACCGTAACCGCCGGTCGGCTGCCGAAGCGGGCCGCGACCAGCTCCGCCAGGGCGAGCCCCGCGGCCGCGACCGAGGCCGCCGCGAGGTCGCTCACCGGAAACACCGAGGGCAGGGCGCCCGTGCCGGTCACGGCCACCGGCGGGACGTCGTCGGCCCCGAGGGCATGGCGGATCGCCGTCAGCATCGCGTCGAACGGTGATGCTCCGACAGCGCTCGCCATGGCCCTCTCCCTCGTCGTAGGCGGGTCTCCGCGCGTGAGGAGGACGCCGCGCCGGCGGGCTCGTCAACCGGGGCGACCGCGCGCCCCGGCACAGATCGCCCGTCCTACCGGTCGAGCCGGTGCGCCACGACGGCGAGGCCCGCCACCGCGAGCGCCAGGACCGCGCCGATCAGCGGCAGGTGGGCGTAGGCGACCCCCGCCGTGATGGCGACGCCGCCGAGCCAGGCGCCGAGCGCGTTGCCGAGGTTGAACGCGCCCTGGTTGACCGTCGAGGCGAGGTTGCGGGCGCCGTCGGCGGTGGTGAGCACCCGCATCTGCAGCGGCGCCACCAGCGCGAAGGCGAGGATGCCCCAGACGCCGATCACGGCGGTGGCCGGCATCAGGGCGGCGTTCCCCGGCACCAGGGCCAGGATCGCCAGGAGGGCCAGCAGCATCACCGCGAGGGCGAGGCCGAGGCCGATCACCGAGGGCAGCATCCGCCAGTCGCCGAGGCGGCCACCCAGGACGTTGCCGAGCGTCAGTCCGACGCCGAACAGCAGCAGCACGCCGGTGATCGCCGCGGGGCTGGCCCCCGCGGCGGCGGCGAGCATCGGCGCCACGTAGGTGAAGACGCTGAACAGGCTGGCGGAGGCGAGCACGCTCAAGAGCATCGCTAGCACCACCTGCGGGCGGCGCAGGACCCGCATCTCCGACAGGAGGCTGCCGGATTCCCGCGGCAGGTGCCGGGGCAGCCAGGCGAGGAGGGCGGCGGCGGCCAGAAAGCCGATGCCGACCACGGCCCAGAACGTCGCCCGCCAGCCGAGCGCGTGGCCGAGCGCGGTGCCGAAGGGCACGCCGAGCACGTTGGCGAGGGTGAGGCCGGTGAACATCACCGCGATGGCGCTGGCCTTGCGGTGCGGCGGCACCAGATCGGCGGCGACCACCGAGCCGAGGCCGAAGAAGGCGCCGTGGCAGAGCGCCGTGACGATGCGGGCGAGCATCAGCAGGCGGTAATCGGGGCTGAGCGCGCAGAGCGCGTTGCCGAGGATGAACAGGGCGACCAGCACCAGGAGCGCCCGGCGCCGATCGAGGCGCCCGAGCAGCACCGCCACCACCGGCGAGCCGAAGGTGACGCTCAGCGCGTAGCCCGTGACGAGCAGCCCGGCGGTCGGGATGTCGACGCCGAGATCGGCCGCCATCTCGGGCAGGAGCCCCATGATGACGAACTCGGTGGTGCCGATACCGAAGGAGGCCGCCGCCAGCGCCAGGAGCGCCAGGGCCACGGACCGTCCGCCGGACGCGGCGCGGGCGGTGTCGTCGAGGGTGTGCTGCATCGCCGTCCTCATTGCTGCACCGCAGCATAGCGGCGGCGCCGCCCCGGGTTCAGGCGGCCTTGCGCATGGCTGGCCTGCCCGACACCAGGGGCGTCAGCGCAGGGCGGCCCGGGGACCGGCGGTGGCGGGCAGGGCGGCGAGCGCGTCGCGGACGATCGATTCGGTGAGGATCTGCGGCAGCACGGCGACGCCGCCCCGCCCGTCGTAGAGCAGGTAGAGCGGCACGCCCGAGCGGCCGTTGGCCTCCAGCACCCGGGTGATCTCCGGGTTCTGGTTGGTCCAGTCGCCCTTGAGCTGGGCCACGTCGCGGGCCTTGAAGGCCGCCTGGACGGCGTCGGCCCGCAGGGTGGCGCGGTCGTTGACCTGGCAGGTGATGCACCAGGCCGCCGTCATGTTGACGAAGACCGGGCGGTGCGCGGCCAGCAGCCCGTCGAGCCGGGCCTGGCTGAACGGCTCGACCCCGTCGGCGGAGGCCATCGCCACTGGGCCTGCGCGGTCCCGGTCGAGCACGGCCATCAGCCCGGCGAGGCCGAGGAGGGCGAGGATCGCCGCGACCCGGGCCGCGACCTGCGCCCGGCGCCGGCCGACATCGCCGGCCGCCCGTCCGCGCTCGATCGCCCAGGCGCCGAACCCGACGAGGACGAGGCCGGTGAGGCCGGCCATCAGCCCGGTCGGCCCGACCTGCTGGCTCAGCACCCAGACGAGCCAGGCCACCGTGAGGTACAGCGGGAAGGCCAGTAACCCCTTCAGCGTCTCCATCCAGGCGCCGGGCCGGGGCAGGCGGCGCAGGAGCGCCGGCCAGGCCGCCAGCAGGGCGAAGGGCAGGGCGAGGCCGAGGCCGAGGGCGGCGAAGACCGCGAGCGCCACGCCCGCTCCCTGCGTCAGGCCGTAGCCGACCGCCGCGCCCATGAACGGTGCGGTGCAGGGCGTGGCGACCACCGTGGCCAGCACGCCGGTGAAGAACGAGCCCTCGAGCCCGGCGCGCCGGGTCAGCCCGTCGCCGAGGGCGGCGGCCCGGCCGCCGAGATGCCAGACCCCCGACAGGCTCAAGCCCATGGCGAGGAGCCCGTAGGCGAGGCCGGCCACCACCAGGGGCGATTGCAGCTGGAAGCCCCAGCCGATCTGCGCGCCGCCGGCCCTGAGCGCGATCAGCACCGAGGCGAGGCCCAGGAAGGTGGCGAGCACGCCCGCCGCGTAGGCGAGGCCGTGCAGCCGCACCCGGCCCGGGCTCTCGCCGGAATGGCGCACCAGGCTCAGGACCTTGATCGACAGGACCGGGAAGACGCAGGGCATCAGGTTGAGGAGGAGCCCGCCCAGGAAGGCGAGGAGGGCGGCCTGCCACAGGCCCTCGGCCTCTCCCGCTCCGGTCGCAGGCGCGGCCGGAATGGGGGACGCCGGCGCGGCGGCGGCCGGAGCCGGGGCGGGCGCCGCCTCGCCGAGCGCGTAGGCCCGCCGGACCGGGCCGGAGGCGGTCTCCTCGGTCAGGGTCAGGACGCCGTCGGCACGCGGCGCCGGCGCGTCGGGAGCGGCCTGGCTGCTGCGCTGGAGCCGCAGGTGCAGGCCGGCCGCGTCGCTCGTCGCGGTTTGCGGGGCGGCGTGCTCCAGGGCGGTCTCGGAATAGGGGAAGAACGCGACGTCGCGGGCCCGCAGGCCCGGCGCGTCGAGGGTCAGGACCGGGTTCGCGCCCTCGCTCATCCGCACCGGCCAGGGCACCGGCACCGGCAGCCGCTCGCTGCCTTGCGCGAACAGCGGGGCGGTGCGGGGATCGGGCCGCGGGCTGGTGCCGGCGGGGGCGACCGGCAGGGCGAGCGACAGGCTCGCCTCGCCGGGCACGCATTCGCGCTCGCAGACGAGGTAGGAGACCTTGGCCTTGAGGCTCACCGGCCCCGGTCCGACGGCCTCGGGCACCGTCAGCGGCACCGTGAGCAGCACCTCGCCCTCGTAGCCGAAATTCATCAGGTCGCCGACCGGGATCCGCTCCGGCGCCGGCCACTCCACCGCCCCGGCGGCAAAACCCGCCGGCAGGGTCCAGGCGATCTCCGGCGGCAGGCCGGAATCGCCCGGGTTGCGCCAGTAGACGTGCCAGCCCGGCTTCATCGTGAGGCGCACCCCGGCGGTGAGGGGCGCGCCGGGGGCGACCGCGCCCTCCTGCGCCACCAGCTCGGCCCGGACGAGGTCGGCGTATTTCGAGCGTCCCGCGACCTGCGCCCCGGCGGGCCCGAGGGCGAGGCAGGACGCGAGAAGCGCGAGGAGGAGGGCGAGGCGACGGGCGGGCATGGTCTCCGGGTTACCCGGACTCGATGGCGCTGGCGAGGCCGGCCCGCATCGCGTTCGCGTGAAGCGTGCGCGTCACGCGGCCAGCTCGCGCCACGGGGCCGGGTCGAGGGCGGCGGCGAGCGCGTCGAGGAAGCGGCGGGTGCGGGCGGCGCGGGCGCGCCGACGGGCGCCGAGAAGCGCCACGACGGGCGCCTCCGGCGCCGCGAAATCCGGCAGCAGCCGGACGAGGCGGCCCGCCCGCAGGTCGTCGGCGACGTCCCATTCCGAGCGCAGGATGACGCCCCGGCCGGCGAGCGCCCAGCCGCGCACCACCTCGCCGTCGTTGCTGGCCAGGCGCGGCTCGATCCGCACCCGCGCCTCGCGCCCGTCGCGGGCGAAGCGCCACAGGGTCACGTCCTCGTCGTTCTCGCGCAGCGCGATGCAGGCGTGGCCGCGCAGGTCGTCCGGGATCGCGGGCGCCGGGCGTGCCGCGAGGTAGGCGGGCGCCGCGCAGACGATCCGGGCATTGGGGGCGAGCCGCCGGGCGATCAGCCCGGGGGCTGCCCCGGCGATCTCGCCGACATGCACCGCGAGGTCGAAGGTGCCCTCCGGCACGCCGCCGAGGCGGTCGGACAGGGTGAGGTCGATCGCGACCTCCGGATGCGCCGCCTGGAACGCCGCGGCGACCGGGGCGACGTGGCGGCGCCCGAAGCCCAAAGGCGCCACGACCCGCAGGTGGCCCACCACCTGCCCGCGCCGGGCGGCCAAAGCCTCGTCGAGCTCCCCAAGTGCATCGAGGATCGCGCGGCCGCGCTCGGCGAGCACTTCGCCCTCGTCGGTGAGCGCCAGGTGGCGCCCGGGCCGGTCGACGAGATGCGTGCCGAGGCGCTCCTCGAGGGCGCGCAGGCGCTGCGTCACCGCCGGCGGCGACACGTCGAGGGCCCGCGACGCGGCGGCGAGGGAGGGCGCCTCGGCGATGGCGAGAAAGAAGCGAAGGTCGTCGGTCGCGATCATTAACCCAAGGCTTAATGCAGGAGGCACGCCGCGTTAATGGCGCACCCGGGCGCGGCGTGGTCTTTTCGAGCGACGAGACGACACGAACACACCCCGGACATCATGGCCGAACCGACCCCGCTCCACGCCCTCGAGACCCCCTGCCTGCTCCTCGACAAGGCGATCCTGCGCGCCAACGTCGCGCGGATGCAGGTGCATCTGGGCGGGCTCGGGGTGAGCTTGAGACCCCATCTCAAGACCGCCAAGTCCCTCGACGTCGCCCGCATGGCGATGGCGTCGCCCGCCGGCCCCGCCATCGTCTCGACCCTGCGCGAGGCCGAGTATTTCGCGGCCGGCGGGGTGCGCGACATGATCTACGGCGTCGGCATCGCCCCGGCGAAGCTTCCTCGGGTCGCGGCGATCCGGGCCGGCGGCACCGACCTCGCGGTCATCCTCGACAGCCTCGACCAGGCCGAGGCGGTGGCGGCCCATGCCCGCGCCAGCGGCGACGCGGTGCCGGTGCTGATCGAGGTCGATGCCGACGGCCATCGCTCGGGCGTCGCGCCGGGCGACCGCGACACCCTGGTGGCGATCGGCCGGGCGCTCACGGAGGGCGGCGCGACCCTGCGCGGCGTGCTGCTGCATGCCGGCGACAGCTACTCCCTGTCCGATCCCGACGCCCTGGCGGCGGCGGCCGAGGACGAGCGCGTCGCCGCGGTGACGGCGGCCGAGATCCTGCGGGCGGCGGGCCTGTCCTGCCCGGTGGTGAGCGTCGGCTCGACGCCGACCGCACAGTTCGCCCGCGACCTCACCGGGATCACCGAGGTCCGGGCCGGCGTGTTCATGTTCGGCGACCTGTTTCAGTCCGGAATCGGCGCGGTCGCGGTGGCGGACATCGCCGTCTCGGTGCTCGCCACCGTGATCGGCCACCAGCGGGCGAAGGGCTGGATCATCGTCGATGCCGGCTGGATGGCGCTCTCGCGCGACCGCGGCACGGCGCGCCAGGCGGTGGACCAGGGCTACGGCCTCGTCTGCGACCTCGCCGGCCGGCCCTATCCCGACCTCGTGGTGCGCGACGCCAACCAGGAGCACGGCATCGTCGCCGTGCGGCCGGGCGCGGAGGCCCGCCTGCCGGATCTTCCAGTCGGCGCGCAGGTGCGCATCCTGCCCAACCACGCCTGCGCCACCGGCGCGCAGCACGACCGCTACCACGTCCTCGACGCGGACAACCGCGTCGCGGCCGTCTGGCCCCGCATCAACGGCTGGTAGGAGCCCCCATGACCGATCCGATCACCCGCCTCGCCACCCGCGACGCCGCGGCGCCCGCCGGGCACTACTCGCAAGGGGCGGCCTGGGGCGACCTCGTCTTCGTGTCGGGCCAGCTCGGCGCCCGGCCGGACGGCAGCCACACCGCCGACCAGCCCTTCGAGGTCCAGGCGCGCCAGGCGCTCGCCAGCCTCCTCGCCATCCTGGCCGAGGCGGGCAGCGGGCCGGAGCGCATCCTGCGGGTGACGGCCTACGTCGTCGGCGTCGCGCACTGGCCGGAGTTCAACCGGATCTACGCCGAGGTGATGGGCGGGGCGAAGCCCGCCCGCACGGTGGTGCCGGTGCCGGAACTCCACCACGGCTACCTGGTGGAGGTCGAGGCGATCGCCGTGCGGGGCGGGTGAGGACGCCTCACTCCGCCTCCTCGGGCTCGGGCCCGCGGGTCGGGTCGAGGCCCTTGCCGTCCTGGTCCCTTGCCTGCTCCCTGGCCTTCTCCTTGTCGGTCAGGTTCGGCTTCCGCTCCGGGCCCTTGAGCGCCACGGTCTGGCCGGTGCGGGCGGCCTCGTAGATCGCCTCCATCAGGATCTGGTCCTGCAGGCCCTCCTCGCCCGGGGTGCGGGGGGTGCGGTTCTCCAGGATGCAGGTCGCCATGTGGTCGATCTCGAGGGCGAACTGGTTCTTCGCGCCCAGCACCCGCTCGTCCCGGGCCTCGGCCTTGCCCTCGCGGTGGCCGACGAACAGGCGCTGGCCCTGATACGCGAAGGCGTTCTGGAGATCGATCGTGCCGCCCTCGGCCTGGACCTTCAGCGAGCGGGTCTCGTGCGCGCCGTAGCTGGTCGAGCAGAGCGCCAGCGCGCCGGAGGGGAAGCGCAGGGTGAAGGCCACCGTCTCCTCGACCTCGCGGTAGAGCGCGTCGTCCGGCGAATGGACCTGCGCCTGGACCGCGACCGGCTCCTCGCCCATCAGCGCCCGCACGCCGTTGAGGCAGTAGAGCCCGATATCCGGCAGCGCTCCCCCGCCGGCCAGCGCCTTCTTCAGGCGCCACTGCTCGGGCAGGCTCATGGTCTGGGTGTTGGTCGCCTCGATCAGCCGGACCTTGCCGTACTTGGCGCTGCGCACCAGCCGCACGACCTCGCGGTTGTAGGGCTCGTACTGGCAGCGATAGGCGATCATCAGCTTCACCTTCGCGGCCGCGCAGGCCTCGATCATCGCCCGCGCTTCGCCCGAGGAGACCGCCATCGGCTTCTCGCATAGGACGTGCTTGCCGGCGCCCGCGGCGGCGATCACCTGGTCGCGGTGGAGCGCGTTCGGGGTGACGATGTAGACCGCCTTCACCTCCGGGTTGCGGGCGAGCGCGTCCCAGCCGTCGTAGCCGTGGACCGCCTCCGGCTTGATGCCGTACTGCGCCGCCACCGCCTTGGCCTTGTCGGGCGAGCCCGACATCAGCGCGATGGGCTTGGCCTTGCGGCACTCGCCGAAGGCCGGAAGGATCTCCTCGAGCGACAGCCGGCCGAGACCCACGATCGCGAACCCGACCCGCTCGGCCGGCGGCAGCGGCGCCGTCGGGGGCGGGGCCGGGCGGTCGGACGGTCCGCGCCAGTTCGGGAAGCTCACCCGGCCGTTCTCGACCTTGCCGGTATCGACCGGCCGCTCGGGGCCGGGCAGGCCCTGGCCCGAGGCACCCTGGGCCTGCGCCGTCCCGAGGCCGACCAGGGTGGCGCCCCCGGCCATCATCAGGCTGCGGCGCGAGAGGGCGGTGACATCGTCCGGCATCGGGCAACCATCCGTTGGGGCGAGAGAGCCTGCGCAACGTGTCGGGGGCGGGTGGGTTCCGGAGCAGATGATTGAGATCAGCTTGCCCGCGCCTGCTTACGCGAAGGCTCATGATCTATCGTCATTTTCCGGTGAATAATTAGAAGAATACCTCGATCTAATTTTTGGGGGGCAGAATTATTCAGAGATATTTTTATTTTTGATAATAATTGTGCAATACATTGACAAATATATCATCCATAGTTTCCATCGATGCAGTCATCGATATCAATTACGGCTACGCCAACGCCGTATGCTATCCCATTCCCAGATACTATCGAGCATGTACGGTCAAAATTTATAGGAAATCTTTCTTTAAAGTCGGATAGAGCACTCGTCATTGCAGCGATGCCTTGATGATACTGCGGACAAACCACCACGAACCCATGAATGTTTTTGTGGTCGCCATTCAGACTTTTTAGAGATTTTATGATCTTCTTTAATTTCCTAATATCCGTTGCAACATGATTTCTATCTGTCCATAACTTAAACTCGACAAGAGCGTCCAATCGAAAGTTGTCGACCTCCGAGGCCGGATCATAGACCGCCATATCAACCCGGAAACTACCCAATCCAGCGAGGTTGGCCCTATTGACACCCCATTCATGAACGACGCGTCTCATGGGGAGCTCTATACTAACACGCTGTCCAGTGGACTTATGAACAGAAATAGCAGTCGCAGTTTGCACAAATGCCTCTGGCGCAGCCAGAAGGCCAGCCATGTCTGAATAACTTTGTATCGCAGCAAGAGTTGCGTCTCCTAATATGTCGCGCGTCAATCTTGCCATGTCTGCGGCTCGCGTCCAAATTTTTTTGTTTAGAACCTTGCTCGATAATCGGTATATAGTCAAGGGTCAGAATAATAAAAAACGTCATCGCCATTTGTCAAATGCTGGCTGTTGTTTTTCGAAATGCTGATTATAAATACATAAAAATTTTAATACATAAATAATTAGGAACCAGCCCTCAGTATGTGCATCTCTCTACTTCCGTCGGCATGCGCGAACACAAAAGGCCGACCCTCACAGATCGACCCTCCGAAAAACTCATTCGATGCCGGGCTCACTCGCCCGCCATCATCTCCGGCGAGAAATGCCCGCACCAATCCTGCGCCGAGACCACCGGCCACAGGCCGTGGCCCTGCGGCTCGGGCTGGCTCACCGGCGGGTTGAACCGGCACAGGCCTTCCTCGCCCTGGGGGGCACCGGCATTGAGCTTGTGGTCGTCGAAGTAGCGGCAGCTGCGGCAGTTCGCGGACGGGTTCGTCGCCATGCGGCATCTCCTCGTGAATTAGAAACGCTCCAATCAGCGGGATAACGGCGGGCCCGGCGGCGGGTTCCGGGCTTTGCGGATGCGGCTTTCGACCACGGGGATCGGCCGCCTTCCGCCTTGAACGAAACAGGAACGAGGGCCAGGTTGCAGGAATGGACGACGCCCTGAAGAAGAAGCTCACCATCCTCGCCGACGCGGCGAAGTACGATGCCTCCTGCGCCTCGTCGAGGGCGCCGAAGCGCAAGGCCGAGGCCGGCGGGCTCGGCTCGACCACCGGGGCGGGCATCTGCCACGCCTACACGCCGGACGGGCGCTGCGTCTCGCTGCTCAAGATCCTGCTCACCAACTACTGCCTGTTCGACTGCGCCTACTGCGTCAACCGGCGCTCCTCGAACGTCCGGCGGGCCAAGTTCTCGGTCGACGAGGTGGTGACGCTGACGGTCGAGTTCTACAAGCGCAACTACATCGAGGGGCTGTTTCTCTCCTCCGGCATCATCCGCTCGCCCGATCACACGATGGAGCAGCTGATCCGGGTGGCCAAGACCCTGCGCCAGCGCCACGGCTTCCGCGGCTACATCCACCTGAAGACCATTCCCGAGGCGAGCCCGTGGCTGATCGAGCAGGCCGGGCTCTACGCCGACCGTCTCTCGATCAACCTCGAACTGCCGACCGAGGCGAGCCTGGAGCGGCTGGCGCCGGAGAAGGACGGCGCCGCGATCCAGACCGCGATGGGCCAGATGGGCGAGCGCATCCTGCAGGCCAAGGAGGAGAAGCGCCGCTTCGCCCCGGCCGGGCAGTCGACCCAGGTGATCGTCGGCGCCGATGCCAGCACCGACGAATCGCTGATCCGCACCAGCGCCCGGCTCTACGACCATTACGGCCTGAAGCGGATCTACTACTCGGCCTTCAGCCCGATCCCCGATGCGGCCTCGATCCTGCCGAGCAAGTCCCCGCCGCTCCAGCGCGAGCACCGGCTGTACCAGGCCGACTGGCTGATGCGGTACTACGAGTTCTCGCCCGACGACGTGGCGGGAGCGACCGAATCCGGCATGCTCGCCCTCGACGTCGACCCCAAGCTCGCCTGGGCCCTGCGCAACCGCGACCGCTTCCCCGTCGACGTGAACAAGGCCGACCGGGAGATGCTGCTGCGGGTGCCGGGGCTCGGCGTCCGGGCGGTGGACAAGATCGTGGCGGCGCGCCGCCACGCGAGCTTACGGCTCGACGACGTGGCCCGCCTGACCTCCGGCCTCAAGCGCGCCCGGCCGTTCCTCGTCGCCGCCGACTATGCGCCGACCCGGCTCACCGACCGGCTCGACCTGCGCGCCCGCCTCGCCGAGCCGCCGCGCCAGCTGAGCCTGTTCTGATGCCGGCTCACGCTGTTCAAGCGCGCACGATCCGGCTCGCGCCCGGCGCCGATCTCGACGGGTTCCGGGGGGCGATCCGGCGGCTCGTCCCGGCCGGCATCCCGCCCGAGACCGTCACCTGGGTCGAGGGCGAGGCGCCGTCGCTGTTTCCCGACGAGGTCCCGTCCGACGCGACGGGCCCTGCGCTCGCCCTGCCGCGGGCGGTGGCCGGCCTCGTCGCCTCGGTCGTGATGCACCGCGACCCCGAGCGCTACGGCCTGCTCCACCGGCTGATCCGGCGCGTCGCCGACGGCGAGCGCCACCTCGCCGAGGTGGCGAGCGACCCGCTGGTCCACCGCCTGCACCTCATGCGCAAGGCGGTGGGGCGCGACCTGCACAAGATGCACGCCTTCCTGCGCTTCCGCCGCGCCGGGGCGGGGCAGGAGGGCCGGGAGCGCTTCATGGCCTGGTTCGAGCCCGACCACCACATCCTGGCGGAGGCCGCGCCGTTCTTCTCCGCCCGCTTCCCGTCCTTCGACTGGTCGATCCTGACCCCCGACGGCTCGGCCCATTGGGACGGCCGCGCCCTGCGCTTCGGGCCAGCCGGCCGGCGCGAGGACGTGCCGGAGCAGGACGCCTTCGAGGCCGGCTGGACCGACTATTATTCCAGCACCTTCAACCCCGCCCGCACCAACCTCGCGGCGATGCGGGCCGAGATGCCGAAGAAGTACTGGCACAACATGCCCGAGACCGCGGCGATCCCGGGTCTGGTGCGCGAGGCCGGACGGCGGGTCGGCGAGATGATCGCGCGGGCGCCCGAAGCCCCGGTCAAGCGCGTGCCGGCCCGCGCGCTCGCCGCCATGGCGGCGCAGGAGCCCGATTCGCTGGCGGCGCTGAACGCGGTCATCCGCGCCTCCGAGCCGCTGGTGCCGGGCGCGACCCAGGCCGTCCTCGGCGAGGGCCCGATCGGGGCGGGGATCGCCTTCGTGGGCGAGCAGCCGGGCGACCAGGAGGATCTCCAGGGCCGGCCCTTCGTCGGTCCGGCGGGCCAGCTCCTGTCGGGCGCCCTGCGGGAGGCGGGGATCGACCGCGACCGGGCCTACCTGACCAATGCGGTCAAGCACTTCAAGTTCGAGGCGCGCGGCAAGCGGCGCATCCACCAGAAGCCCACCGCCGGCGAGGTCGCGCATTACCGCTGGTGGCTGGAGCGCGAGCTCGCCTTCGTCGGCCCGCGCCTCGTGGTGGCGCTCGGGGCAACCGCGGTGCTGGCGCTCACCGGCCGGCAGGTGCCGATCACCCGGGCCCGCGGGCCGGCGACGTTCGAGGGCAAGCCCTATGGCGGCCTCGTCACCGTGCACCCGTCCTACCTCCTGCGCCTGCCCGACGCGGCGCGGCCCGAGGCCTATGCGGACTTCGTCGCGGACCTGCGCCAGGCCGCCGCCCTCGTGGCGGAACCGGCTCTCGGGGCTGCGGGATAGGATCTTACCTTGCGTCAACGCTGCGTTGCGGCAACCAAGCCCGGGCTGCCGAGTTTGTCGCCTGACCGAATCGGGAATCAAGGACCATGAAGCTGATCGTGTCCGCCCTCACGGCGGGATTGTGCCTGGCGGGCGCCGCGTCGCCCGCCTTCGCCAAGGGTGGCGCCAAGGCGGACCGCTTCGACGGCAACTGGAGCGTCGAGGTCATCACCGAGAGCGGGGCCTGCGACCGCGCCTACCGCTACGGCGTGATCATCCAGAACGGCCAGGCGCGCTACGCCGGCGGCGGCGACTTCACGGTATCGGGCCGGGTGCAGCCGAGCGGCGGCGTGCGGGCGACGATCAGCCGGGGCGACGCGGCCGCGCAGGTGGTCGGCCGGCTCACCGCCGATGGCGGCGGCAACGGCACCTGGACCACCTCCGGCTCCACCGCCTGCAAGGGCCGCTGGAACGCCGAGCGCCGCGGCTGAGAGAAGCGCCGCGGCCGAGAAGGGTACCGAGGCCGCCAGCCGAGAGGCTGATCCGCGACGGGCGGGCCTACGATCCGCCGTAGGTCTGCGCCTCCTCCGGGAAGCGCCCGGCTTGGACGTCCTCCGCGTAGGCGCGCACCGCCGCCTCGACCTGGCCGCGCAGCGCGCCGAACCGCTTCACGAATTTCGGGGTGCGGTCGGACAGGCCGAGCATGTCCTCCAGCACGAGGATCTGGCCGTCGCAGGACGGCGAGGCGCCGATGCCGATGGTCGGCGCGGTGACCTCCGGGGCCTGCGCGATGGCGCGGGCCACCGGCTCGACGATGCCCTCGAGCACGATCGCGCAGGCGCCGGCCTCGCTGATCGCCCGGGCATCCTCCAGGAGCAGGCGCCCCGCATCCGGTGCTTTCCCCTGCACCCGAAAACCCCCCATCGTGTTGATCGCCTGCGGGGTGAGGCCGACATGGCCCATCACCGGGATGCCGCGCCGGGTCAGGAACGCCACCGTCTCGGCGAGATGCGCACCGCCCTCGAGCTTCACCGCCCCGGCCCCGGTCTCCTTGAGGACGCGCGCCGCGCTGGCGAAAGCCTGCTCGCGGCTCGCCTCGTAGGAGCCGAACGGCATGTCGACGACGACGAGCGCATGGGCGGTGCCCCGCACCACCGCCTGCCCGTGCAGGATCATCATCTCCAGGGTCACCGGCAGGGTCGAGTCGAGCCCGTGCGCCACCATGCCGAGCGAATCGCCGACCAGCACGACGTCGCAATGCGGATCGACGATGCCGGCCATCTGCGCCGAGGCGGCGGTGAGGGCGACGATCCTGCGCCCCTCGGCCTTGCGCCGGGCGAGGTCCGGGGCGGTCAGGCGGCGGGACTGCACGACCTGCGACATGGCATGCCTCCTCGGGTTGCGGCGCGCCCCGCGGGCGCCCGGGTGGCACGATCATAGAGGGCCTCGGTCTCCCGGGCAGCCCGGGCGGAGGGAGGAGGGCCGACGCCGTCCCCCGGGCCGGACGGACCCGGCGGCACGGCCGGGGAGATGAGCGTCGCCGCGATCCCGGCCTCTGCTCGGCTAAGCTTCGTGCCGAAAGCACACAGCCCGGAAAAATCGCCGCGGCGATGGAACCTGCCGCAGATCCGCCCTTGATCGGCGCGAGGCTCGCCGGGTTACAGTCGGTCGATTCGACGCGAAGGCCTGATGATGAGAGCTCTGCTGTACGGCGCAATCTGCACTCTCGCGACGGTCGAGCTGGCCGCGGCAGCCCACGCGGCCGCCCCGGCGAGCCGCGCCGAGCATCGGCGCGCGGTGCTCGCCCCCCTCGAACAGGCGGCGACCGACTGCTTCGCCGAGACCATCGGCAACAACCCGGCGGCGCTCGCCCATGCCCGGGCCGGGCGCTGGTACGAGGCGGCCGGGGTGATCGGCTTCCTGTGCCGGCCCGAGGTCGACGCGATGACCAAGGCCCGCGACCACCTCGAGGGCCGCGGCGCCGGCGGGCGCTACTTCACCGGCCCCTACACCCGCCACCTCGGCGAGCAGCTCGCCCGCCGCCTCGAGCCGCTGCTGACCACCAAGACCTTCGCCAACGCCGAGCCGCGGGCCGACAGCGAGGCGCCCGGCACGGCCGGCCCGGCCGGGGAGCCCTGAGGCTCCCCGCGCCGCCCTGCGTCGTCGCGCCGACCTTGCCTTGCGGTGGGGAAGGGATCCACACTCGCGGATCCCGAGAGGCACCCGTCGTGCCTCGTCGGCACCGCCGGTGCCGAGGGCGACGATCGAGGAGACCGCATGAGTGACGCCAGCGCGCCGGCCGCCGCGACCCCCATGGACGACGGCATCGTCGCCGCCGCGGAGGCCTGTCTCGACGGCGTCGGACGCGCCCGCGCGGCGATCCACGAGGTCATCTTCGGGCAGGAGGCCGTGGTCGACCTGGCGCTGGTGACGGTGCTGGCGGGCGGTCACGGGCTCCTCGTCGGCCTGCCGGGCCTGGCCAAGACCAAGCTCGTCGAGACGCTCGGCACCGTGCTGGGGCTCGATGCGCGCCGGGTGCAGTTCACCCCCGACCTGATGCCCTCCGACATCCTCGGCAGCGAGATCCTCGACGAGGACCAGGACCGGCACCGCTCGTTCCGCTTCGTGCGCGGGCCGATCTTCACCCAGCTCCTGATGGCCGACGAGATCAACCGGGCGAGCCCCCGCACCCAGTCGGCGCTGCTGCAGGCGATGCAGGAGCGCTTCGTCTCGGTGGCCGGCGCCCGCCACGACCTGCCGCGGCCGTTCCACGTTCTCGCGACCCAGAACCCGATCGAGCAGGAGGGCACCTACCCGCTGCCCGAGGCCCAGCTCGACCGCTTCCTCCTCGAGATCGACGTCGGCTATCCCGACCGCGCCGCCGAGCGCCGCATCCTGATCGAGACCACCGGCGCCGAGGAGCGCGCACCGCAGGCGGTGATGGACACCGAGTCCCTGCTCTCGGCCCAGCGCCTGGTCCGGCGCCTGCCGGTCGGCGAGGCGGTCGTCGACGCGATCCTCGACCTCGTGCGCGCCGCGCGCCCCGTCGGGGGCGACGCGGCGATCGCCGACAAGCTGCTCTGGGGCCCCGGCCCCCGCGCCAGCCAGGCGCTGATGCTGGCGGTGCGCGCCCGCGCGCTGATCGAGGGCCGGGTCGCGCCCTCGGTCGACGACGTGGCGGCGCTCGCCGAGCCGGTGCTCAAGCACCGCATGGCGCTCAGCTTCGCGGCGCGCGCCGACGGCGAGACGATCCCCGGCCTGATCGGCCGCCTCGTCGGGCGGCTCTGACCCGGTGGCCCCGACGCGCGTCCTCGACGCGGGTGCCCGCGCCCCCGGCCGGCGGGAGACCGAGACAGCCCTCTCCCTCGCCGAGCGGATGCCGCGCCTGATCCTCGAATCCCGCCGGGTCGCCGCGACGCTCGCGCACGGCCTGCACGGCCGGCGCCGGGCCGGGCCGGGCGAGAGCTTCTGGCAGTTCCGCCCCTTCGTCGCCGGGGAGGCGGCGAGCCGGGTCGACTGGCGCCGCTCGGGCCGGGACGACCGGCTCTACGTCCGCGAGCGCGAATGGGAGGCGGCCCACACCGTCTGGCTCTGGGTCGACCGCTCGGCCTCGATGGGATTCGGCTCCGACCTCGCCCAGGCGCCCAAGATCGAGCGCGCCCTCGTCCTGGCGCTGGCGCTCGGCGACACCTTCGTGGAGGCCGGCGAACGGGTCGGGCTGCTCGGCCTGTCGCGGCCGCTCGCCGCCCGCACCATCGTCGAGCGGATGGCCGAGACGCTGTCGGCCGACCTGTCGGGCCTCGACGAGGACCTGCCGCCCCGCGCGCCCGTCGGCCGCTTCGACGAGGTGGTGCTGATCGGCGACTTCCTGTCACCGCCCGACGAGGTGCGGGCCAGGGTCTCGGCCATCGCGGCCGCCGGCAGCCGCGGCCACCTCGTGATGGTGGTCGATCCGGTCGAGGAGACGTTTCCGTTCTCCGGCGAGGCCGAATTGCACGATCTCGAGGCGGGCCTGTCGTTGCGGGTCGGCGACGCCGCCGCCTGGGGCGAGGCCTACCGCCGGCGGATCCGCGCCCACCGCGACGCCTTGGGCGAGATCGTCCGGGCCCAGGGCTGGACGCTGACCCTGCACCGCACCGACCGGCCGGCGAGCGAGGCGGCTTTTCGCCTCGTCACCCTGGTCGCCGCCGCCCGCGGCGCGGGCTGAGGAGCGCCCTCGATGTTCGGACTGCCCCTCGGCTTCGCCGCCCCGGCTGCCCTCGCGGCCCTCATCGCGCTTCCGGCGCTGTGGTACCTGCTGCGGGTGACGCCGCCGCGGCCGCGGCGGATCGATTTCCCGCCGCTGCGCATCCTCGCCGACCTGCTGCCCGAACGCGAGACGCCGGCCCGCACCCCGCCCTGGCTGCTGGCGCTCCGGCTGCTCGCGGCCGCCTGCCTGATCCTGGCGGTGTCGGGGCCGGTCTGGAACCCGACCCCGCAGGCCGCGAGCGATGGGCGCGCTCCCCTCGTCCTCATCCTCGACAACGGATTTTCCGCCGCCCAGGACTGGCGCGACCGCCTCCGCGTCGCCACCGCCGAGGTCGAGGCGGCGGCCCGCGCCGGCCGGCCGGTGGCGCTCCTGCCCACCGCCTCCGGCCCGACGGGAATCGAGGCCACCGGCCCCGGCCCGGCCCTGGAGCGCCTGCGGGCGATCGAGCCGCTGCCGCACCTCGCCGACCGCGCCGCGCATCTCCCCGCACTCACCGCCTTCCTCGACAAGACGCCGGGCAGCACCGTCGTGTGGATCCACGACGGCGTGGCCGGGCCGGACGGCGACGCCTTCCCGAAGGGCCTCGCGGCGGTGGCCGGCCGCGACCGCGCCGAGATCACCGTGCTCAAGGCCGAGCGGCCGCCGGCGCTGGCGCTTGCCGGCCCCGATTCGTCGGGCGGGCAGCTCGGCGTGAGCGTGGTGCGGGCCGCCGCCAACGGGCGCGATGCCGGCACGGTCCGGGCCCTCGACGCCAAGGGCCTGCCGCTCGCCGAGACGAATTATTCCTTCGCGGCCGGGGCCGACGCGGCGCCGGTCCGCTTCGACCTGCCGGTGGAGCTGCGCAACGCCATCGCGCGGTTCGAGATCGCCGGCGAGCACTCGGCCGGCGCCGTGGTCCTGGCCGACGAGCGAGGGCGGCGGCGCCGGGTCGGCCTCGTCTTCGGCGGCACGGCCGACCAGGCCCAGCCGCTGCTCTCGCCGACCTACTACCTGTCGCGGGCGCTCACCCCCTTCGCCGACGTGCTGGAGCCCAGGGGCGGGCGCGGCGTCGCCGAATCGATCGGCCAGATGCTCGATTCCCAGGTCTCGGTGCTGGTGCTGGCCGATGTCGGCGCCCTCGACCCCGCGACGCTGGAGCGGGTCTCGGCCTTCGTCGACAAGGGCGGGCTGCTCCTGCGCTTCGCCGGGCCGCGGCTCGCCGCCGGCAGCGACGACCTCGTGCCGGTGCGCCTGCGCCGGGGCGGGCGCAACCTCGGCGGCACCCTGTCGTGGGACAGCCCGCGCACGCTCGCGCCCTTCGCCCCCGAGAGTCCCTTCGCGGGCCTGACGCCGCCGGCCGATATCGGCGTGCGCCGCCAGATCCTCGCGGAGCCGGACGGCGAGCTCGCCCGGCGCACCTGGGCCGCCCTGCAGGACGGCACCCCGATCGTCACCGCGGCCAAGCGCCGGGAGGGCATGGTGGTCCTGGTCCACGTCACCGCCGACACCACCTGGTCGAACCTGCCGCTGTCGGGCCTGTTCGTCACCATGCTGCGCCGGGTCGTAGCGCTCGCCGGCACCACCCCGCCGACGGCCGATGCCGCGCCCGGCGCCGCCCCGCCGGTGCTCGCCCCGCGCCTCACCCTCGACGGCTTCGGGGCGCTGAAATCCCCGCCCGCCACCGCCCGGGCGGTACCGGCGACCTGGACCGAGCGGGCGACCCCCGAGCACCCGCCGGGCTATTACGGCCCGCTCGACGGCGGGCTCGCCGTCAACGCGCTGACCGCCGAGGATCGCCTGAAGCCGCTCGACCTCGCCGCGCTCGCCGGCGCCCGCTTCGGCGGCCTGGAGGAGGCCCGCACCCGCGACCTGCGCGGGCCGTTCTTCCTCGCGGCCCTGCTGCTGCTGGCCCTCGATACCCTGGCGAGCCTGTGGCTCGGCGGCTTCCTCGGCCGCCTGTCGGCGCGCCTGCGGCGGCGGCCGGCGGCGGCCGCCCTCGTGCTCGGCCTCCTGGTGCTCGGCGCAGGCCCCGAGACCGCGCGCGCCGCCGAGCCCGCCGCCAACCGCCCGAACGGCATCGAATCGGCGCTGGTCACCCGCATCGCCTACGTGATCACCGGCGACGCCACGGTCGACGAGACCAGCCGGGCCGGCCTCGCCGGCCTGACCCAGATGCTGGCGAGCCGCACCGCCCTCGAACCCGGCGAGCCCGCCGGCATCGATCCGGCCAAGGACGAGCTCGCCTTCTATCCCCTGATCTACTGGCCGATCGTGCCGAGCCGGCCGCTGCCGAGCGAGGCGACGATCCGCCGGATCGACGCCTTCATGAAGAACGGCGGCACGGTGATCTTCGACACCCGCGACGCCATGACCGCCCGCCCGGGCGGTCCGCCGACGCCCGAGGCCCTCGCCCTGCAGCGGATGCTGGCGACGCTGGAAGTGCCGGAGCTGGAGCCGGTGCCCCGCGATCACGTGCTGACCAAGGCGTTCTACCTCGTCGACGCGTTCCCGGGCCGCTACGCCACCGGCCAGACCTGGGTCGAGGCCCTGCCGCCGGCGAGCGAGGGCGGCGAGCGCCGCCCGGCCCGGGCCGGCGACGGCGTCTCGCCGATCGTCATCACGGGCAACGACCTCGCCTCCGCCTGGGCGGTCGGCCGGCGCGGGGAAGCGCTCTACCCCCTCGTCGGCGGCGATCCGCGCCAGCGCGAGATGGCGTTCCGCGGCGGCGTCAACCTCGTGATGTACGCGCTCACCGGCAACTACAAGGCCGACCAGGTCCACGTTCCGGCTCTGCTGGAGCGGCTGGGGCAGTGAGGCGTCGCATCACCCAACGGTATCGTTCATGCTGAGCCTCAGCCTCGCCCCGCTCGTCCCGGTCCCGGTGCTCTGGGCCCTGGGCGGCCTCGCCGCGCTCCTGGCCGTGGTGGCGTTCCTCGCCCGCGGGCCGGTGGCGCTGCTGCGGGTCCTCGTCCTCGCCCTGGTGCTGCTGGCGCTGGCCAACCCCTCGCTGGTCCAGGAGGAGCGCGAGCCGGTCAAGGACATCGTCGCCGTGGTGGTCGACCGCTCGGGCTCGCAAGGCCTCGGCGACCGGCCGGCGATGACCGACAGGGTCAAGGCCGAGCTGCAGCGGCGCCTGGGCACCCTGACCGAGATCGAGCCGCGCTTCGTCGAGGTGCCGGAGGCCGGCGGCGACGAGGGCACGCGGCTGTTCACGGCGCTCTCGAGCGCGCTCGCCGACGTCCCGCCCGATCGCCTCGCCGGCGTGGTGATGCTGACCGACGGCGTCGTCCACGACATCCCGGCGAGCCTCGCCGCCGCGAGCTTCAAGGCGCCGCTCCACGTGCTGGTCACCGGCCGGCCCGACGAGCGCGACCGGCAGATCCGCCTGATCGAGGCGCCGCGCTTCGGCATCGTCGGGCGCGACCAGACCATCCGGGCCGAGGTGATGGAGCGCGGCGGCACCGGCTCGGCCGTCGTGACCGTCCGCCGCGACGGCGAGGAGGTGGTGCGCCAGTCGGTCCGCACCGGCCAGCCGTTCAACCTGACGCTCCGGGTCGAGCATGGCGGGCCCAACGTCGTCGAGATCGAGGCCGAGGCGCTGCCGGGCGAACTGACCACCGCCAACAACCGCGCGGTGCTGCCGATCGAGGGCATCCGCGAGAAGCTCCGGGTGCTGCTGGTCTCCGGCGAGCCCCATGCCGGCGAGCGCACCTGGCGCAACCTGCTCAAGTCCGACGCCAACGTCGACCTCGTCCACTTCACCATCCTGCGTCCACCCGAGAAGCAGGACGGCACCCCGATCTCCGAACTGTCGCTGATCGCCTTCCCGACCCGCGAGCTGTTTCAGCAGAAGATCAAGGATTTCGACCTCATCGTGTTCGACCGCTACGCCAACCAGAGCGTGCTGCCGTCGAGCTACTTCGACAACATCGTGCGCTACGTGCGCGAGGGCGGGGCGCTGCTGATCGCGGCGGGCCCCGAATTCGCCTCGGCCGCGAGCCTCGCCCGCACGCGGCTCGCCGCGATCCTGCCGGGCGAGCCGAACGGGCGCGTGGTCGAGCGGCCCTACAAGGCGGCGCTGACCAACAGCGGCCAGCGCCACCCGGTGACCCGCGACCTGCCGGGCTCAGAGGCCTCGCCGCCGGCCTGGGGCGACTGGCTGCGGCTCATCGGCGCCGAGGTCCGCCCCGGCGTGACCCCGATCCTGGCCGGCGCCGATTCGCTGCCGCTCCTCGCCCTGTCGCGCGAGGAGAAGGGCCGGGTGGCGCTCCTCCTCTCCGACCATGCCTGGCTGTGGGCCCGGGGCTACGAGGGCGGCGGGCCGCATCTCGACCTGCTGCGCCGTCTCGGCCACTGGCTGATGAAGGAGCCGGCGCTCGAGGAGGAGGCCCTGCGCGCCGCCACCACCGGCCACGGCCGCGAGGTCCGGGTCGAGCGCCAGACCATGGGCGACACCGCCGAACCCGTCACCGTGACGGCGCCGAGCGGCAAGGCCCGCACCCTGACGCTGAACCCCGACAAGCCGGGCCTGTTCGCCGCCGCCTTCGAGGCCGAGGAACTGGGGCTGCACACCCTGCGCTCCGGCTCCCTCGTCGCCTTCGTGAGCGTCGGGCCGGCCAACCCGCGCGAGCTGGTCGACGTGTTCAGCGACACCGAGCGCCTGCGCCCGCTCGCCGAGGCCACCGGCGGCTCGGTGCGGCGGCTCGCCGAGGCCGGCGGCGGGATCGCGATCCCGCGCCTCCAGCTCGCGCGGTCCGGCCGGCTGTCCGGCTCCGACTGGATCGGCTTTCGCCCGAGCGACAGCGCGGTGGTGCGCGGCGTCTCGGTCTACCCGCTGGGCCTCGGCCTCGCGGCGCTGGCGGCCCTCGCGGCGGCGGTGCTGGCGATGTGGCTGGCCGAGGGGCGGCGCGGACGGGCGTAAACCCGGATCGCGCCGACGCGGCAGGAGCTTGGCGGCGTGCGTTCACGCCGGACGCCGCCAGGCGGCCACCTGACGCGAGCCGGCAGGAAACGCCGGCAAGGGCCGACGGCGACGAGGGAAAATGGCCGCGTCGCCGGTCAGCCCGGCTCGCCCCAGGCTCCGGTCGCGGCGGCGGCCATCGCCGCCTCCGGCGTCAGCCAGGTCCAGTCCGTCCCGGCCTGGTGGCGGAACCACGTCACCTGCCGCTTGGCGTAGCGCCGCGTGTCGGCCTGGCCGCGCGCCACCGCCTCGTCGTAGGACAGCGTCCCGCGCAAATGGGCGATCAGCCCCGGCACCCCGTGGGCGCGCATCACCGGCAGCATCGGGTCGAGGCCGCGATCGGCCAGCGCCTCGACCTCGGCGAGGGCGCCCGCCGCCATCATGGCGAGGAAGCGGGCGTCGATCCGCGCCCGCAGCACCTCCCGGTCCGGGGTGAGGAAGAGCTTCAGGCACGGCAGGCCGGTGAGGGGACCCGGCCGGCGCGCGGCCTGGAAGGCGGCGATCGGCCGGCCCGTAGCGGTGAGCACCTCGAGCGCGCGCAGCACCCGCAGGCGGTCGTTGGGGTCGAGACGGGCGGCGCCGTCAGGGTCGCGGGCGGCGAGGGCGGCGTGCAGCCCGGGCGTCTCGCGCCCCTCCGCCTCGGCCCGCACCGCGGCGCGGATCGCGTCCGGCACCGGCGGGATCTCGGACAGGCCCTCGGTCAGCCCCATGAAATAGAGCCCGGTGCCGCCGACGACGATCGGCAGGCGGTCCGCCTCCCAGGCTTGCGCCAAGGCCGCACCGGCCGCGGCGAGGTAATGCCCGACGGAAAAGTTCACCGCGCCGTCCACGCTGCCGTAGAGGCGGTGGGGCGCCTGCGCCGCCTCGTCCGGGGCGGGGCGGGCGGTCAGGAGGTGGAGGTCGCGGTAGACCTGCATCGAATCGGCGTTGATCACCACGCCGCCGTGCCGGCGGGCCAGCGCCAGCGCCAGCGCCGACTTGCCCGAGGCGGTCGGCCCTGCGATGAGGATCGCCCGAACCCGCCCGTCCATGCCTGCCCCTTTCACGCGCGCGGCCGGGACGCGCCGCCTGAGACGAGCCCGAGATCCCCGATGACCCTGGTCGCCACCCTGATAGCAAACCCGGAGCGCCCCGCCATCACCGACGCGGTGCTGGCCGAGGCACGGGCGCTGCTGGCGACCGAGCATCAACCGCGGATCCTGCACGGCGAGGTCGCGGCCGAGATCCTGGTCGAGGGCGCGCCCGCCTCCGCCGCGGGCCTCGCCGAGCGCCTGCGCACCGCGCTCGCCGGCGAGCCGATCGACGTCGCCGTGCAGGCGGTGACGTCCCACCGGCGCAAGCGGCTCTTCCTCGCCGACATGGATTCCACCATGATCGGCCAGGAATGCATCGACGAGCTCGCCGACGAGGTCGGCCTCAAGGAGCACGTCGCGGCGATCACCGAGCGGGCGATGCGCGGCGAGATCGCCTTCGAGCCGGCGCTCCGCGAGCGGGTCGCCCTGCTCAAGGGCCTGCCGCTCGCGGCGGTCGAGGCGGTGATCGCGCAGCGCATCACCCTGATGCCGGGCGGGCTCACGCTGGTGCGCACCCTCAAGGCCCACGGCGCCTACACGGCCCTGGTCTCGGGCGGCTTCACCCTGTTCACCGGGCCGGTGGCGGCGCGGATCGGGTTCGACGAGCACCGTTCCAACCGCCTCGTGACCGAAGGCGACACGCTCGCCGGCGCCGTCGCGGAGCCGATCGTCGGGCGCGAGGCCAAGCGCGACGCGCTCGTCGAGCTGCGCACACGCCTCGGTCTCGACCCGGCCGAGACCCTGGCGGTCGGCGACGGCGCCAACGACCTCGCGATGCTGGAGGAGGCGGGCCTCGGCGTCGCGTTCCGGGCCAAGCCCGCGGTCGCCGCCGCCGCCCATGCCCGCATCGATCACGGCGACCTCACCGCGCTCCTCTACCTGCAAGGCTTCGCGGCGGCCGAGTTCGTCGGGTAGAGCGCTTCACGATCGCGTTGCAATCGCGAAGCTCTCTAGGTTACTGATTTTGCCGCATTTTCGTCGACGAACCGGCATCCACTTCGTCGGAAAATGCTCTAGCGTGAGTTCGCCGGGTCGCTTGCCTCGCAGCCCCGCATCGTGACACGAGACCGGATGTCGACCGGACTGATCCTGCATCCCGACGGCTGCCAGCGCTGCTGGTGGCCGGGCACCGACCCGCTCTACGTCGCCTACCACGACACCGAGTGGGGCGTGCCCGAGCACGACGACCGCGCCCTCTACGAGAAGCTGATCCTCGACGGGTTCCAGGCCGGGCTGTCCTGGATCACCATCCTGCGCCGGCGCGAGGGCTTTCGCCGCGCCTTCGCGGGCTTCGAGCCCGAGGCGATCGCGCACTTCGGGCCCGAGCGGGTCGAGGCGCTGATGCAGGATACCGGCATCATCCGCAACCGCGCCAAGATCGAGGCGACGATCCGCAGTGCGCGGGCCTACCTCGCCATCCAGGAGCGCGGCCCCGGCTTCTCGGCCTTCCTGTGGGACTTCGTCGACGGGCGCCCGCTCCAGACCACGGCCGAGACCCGCGCCGAGATCCCGACCGAGACCGAGATCTCGCGAAAGATGTCGAAGGCGCTCAAGGCCGAAGGCTTCGGCTTCTGCGGCCCGACCATCGTGTACGCCTTCATGCAGGCCGTCGGCATGCTCCACGACCACCTCGTCGGCTGCTGCCGCCACGCGCCGTGCGCCGCCCTGCCGGGCCCCGGCGGCCTCGGAGCGGCGCCGTGAGCGCCCCGGCCCGGGCGTGGCAGCGGATGCTGTCGGGGCGGCGCCTCGACCTCCTCGATCCCTCGCCCCTCGACGTCGAGATCGCCGACATCGCCCACGGGCTCGCCCGCGTCGCGCGCTGGAACGGCCAGACCGCGGGCCCGCACGTCTTCTCGGTGGCGCAGCACTCGCTGCTCGTGGAGGCGATCGGCGGCGCCCTCGAGCCCGGCCTCGGAGCCGCCGAGCGCCTGGAGCTGCTGCTCCACGACGCGCCCGAATACGTGATCGGCGACATCATCTCGCCGTTCAAGGCGGCGATCGGCCATTCCTACAAGGCGGTCGAGACCCGGCTGCTGGCGGCGATCCGCCTGCGCTTCGGGCTCGCCCCGTCGCCGAATGCGGCGATGCAGCGCCTGAGCAAGCGCGCCGACCGCCTAAGCGCCTACCTGGAGGCGACGCGGCTCGCCGGCTTCTCGCAGGTCGAGGCCGTGCGGGTCTTCGGCAAGCCCGACCGCGTCGACGCCGATCTCGCCGCCCTGCTGGATCCCTGGCCGACCGCCGACGCGCAAGGCGCCTTCCTGGCCCGCTTCCACGCCCTGGCCGATACCCTGGCCGATGGCCCCGCTTCCTGAGACGAAGGACCCGTCGCCACCATGCCGACCCTGCACGTCTGCCCCCTGTCCCGCCTGCCCGAGACCGTGGACGCGACGGGCGCGCGCCACGTGGTGACGCTGATCAACGTCGGCACGCCGGTGGTCCGGCCGCCCGCGATCGCGGAAGCCGACCACCTGTTCGTCGGGGTCAGCGACATCACCGACGCCCTCGACGGCCACGTCCTGCCCGACGAGGCGCATGTGCGCCGGCTTCTCGACTTCGTGCGCGCCTGGGACCGGGCCCGGCCCCTGGTGATCCATTGCTACGCCGGCATCAGCCGCTCGACCGCCGCCGCCTTCATCGCCACCTGCGCCCTGCGGCCGGACCGCGACGAGGCCGAGATCGCCCGCGAGCTGCGCCTCGCCTCGCCCTCGGCGACGCCGAACCGGCGCCTCGTCGCGGTGGCGGACGCGATGCTCGGCCGCGACGGGCGCATGGTGGCGGCCATCGCGGCGATCGGCCGCGGCGCGGACGCCTTCGAGGGCGAGCCGTTCAGCGTCACCATCGAGTGATTCCACTGTGGCCGAAAGGCAGCCCTGGCGCGCAAACGGGCATCGGCACTCCTGCGTCGCCGGGGAAGGGTTGTTTCACGTCACCTCACTCGCCATAACCCGATGCTCATCATGGGAGCATCGTCACGCATGTCCGCAGCCCGGTCCGATGCCAGCCGCGCGGCAGCCTCCGCACCCGCCGGCCCGACCGGAACCGCGGATCTGCCGTTCGAGAAGGCCCTCGAGGAACTCGAGGGCATCGTTCAGCGCCTGGAACAGGGCAACGTGCCGCTCGACGAATCCGTCGCGATCTACGAGCGGGGCGAGGCCTTGAAGCGCCATTGCGAGACGCTGTTGCAGCGGGCCGAGGCGCGCATCCAGCGCATCACCCTCGGGGCGGACGGACGTGCCGCCGGGACGGCGCCGCTCGATGTCGCCTGATCGCTCCCATTCCTCCCGCGCCGTGACTCGGCGGCGGGTTTCCTCCTTCCGGACGTGAGGATGGCTCCGGTGTCACCGCTCAACCTTCCCCTCCTCGACCGCGTCCGCATTCCCGCGGATCTGCGCCAGCTGCCCGAGAGCGACCTCGCCCAGCTCGCCGCGGAACTGCGCGCCGAGACCATCGACGCCGTCTCGGTCACCGGCGGCCATC
>NZ_JAZFXT010000024.1:0-168998 GCF_036448855.1 Methylobacterium ajmalii | reverse complement strand
CCGCGGTCGATTGCGAGGCGGTCTGGGTCGCGGTGGCGGTCATCGTGCCGGCGGTGGCCTGCAGCTCGGTGGCCGAGGACGACACCAGGCCGACGATCCCGCCGACCGCCCGCTCGAACCCGTCGGCGAGCTCCGTCATCGTGCGCTTGCGCTCGGCGGCGGCCGCCGCCTCGGCCAGGCGCTCGATCTCCGCCTGCTCGGCGGCCTTGCGGGCGACCATGTCGCGGATGCCCTCGACCGCGCGGCCCACGGCACCGATCTCGTCGCCGCGCGCCGCCTCGGTGATCGCGGCATCGGCGTCCCCCTGCGCCATGCGCCGGAGCACGCCGACGAGGCGCCCGAGGGGCCGCGTGATGCCGAAGACCACGATCGCCACCGCGAGCGCCAGGGCGGCGAAGAGCCCGCCGGCCGCGGCGCCGACGAGGACGGTCCCGGCCTCGGCGGCGGACCGGTCGGCGTTGTCGCTCGCCCGCTTGAGTTCCGCCGTCAGGAGGTCGATGCGCTTCTGCACGAGGTCGCGAACCTTCCGCCGCACCGGGGCGGCGTCGACCAGCAGGATCTTGCCGGCCGCCTCGTTGTCGTTCTTGAGCCCCAGCACGTTCGCCCGCTCGGAGATCGTGAAGAACTCGGCCATGGTCTCCCGCAGCGTCGTGTTCGCGGCCCTGCGCTCCGGCGAATCGGACAGGGCGATCAGCGTGTCGGCGCTGGCAAGGGCAGAAGCCTTGGCGGCATCGTAGCGCTGCTTGTAACCGGCCATTTCCTCCTGGCGGAACTCCATGGCGATGTTCCGGCTCAGGATGCTGGCCTCGTTCACCGAGATCTGCACGTTCATGATGTTCTGCAGGCGCGTCATCTGCACGTCGACCAGCTGACGCGCCTGGACGGCCATCTGCGCCAAGCTGCTCCGCGCATAGAGGGCGAGCCCGCCGGCCACCACCGCCACGATGACCAGCGGCAGCACCGCCTTGACCAGGATCCGCGCGTTGCCGAGGAGATTCATCGATGTCGTCCAACAATAATGTAAGCTCTCGAAATACCTCAGAAGCGAGTAAACAAATATTGAAAACGACCCGTCGCGCCCGGCGCCCAGCGGGACTTAACGAGTTAGCGCTCGTTCACGCCGGTCGGTGCGTGCCGTCGCGCAACCGCCCCGTCCGGTCTCGGGTCCGCGGCCGCCGCCCCGCGCGCCTCGGCCACGGTCATGGCCCGGTAGGCCTCGACGGCGGCGCCGGCGTGCTCGGACGTCAGGGCGGGTCCGGAGCGCGCGCGCAGGAAGGCGCCGAGGGTGGAGAGCCGCAGGCCCGCCGCGCGCACGAGCAGCGCCAGGCCGGCCGGGTTTTGCGCGCGATAGGACGACTCGGCCCGCTCGGGCGCGCAGCCGGCGAGGTGGGCGAGCCCGAGGAGCGCCTCGGCGATCCGGCTCTCGGCGAGCCAGAGGCGGATGTCGGCCTCCTCGAGCCCGAGGCGGATCCGCAGGGCGAACGCCTCGAGCGCCCGCCGCTGCGGGCCCGGACGCTCCGGCTCCCGGCGCCGCAGCAGGGCGGCGCGCTGGGTGGGGCGCAGGCCCGGCCGGGCGTCGAGCCCGCGGGCGAGGCCGTCCCGGTCCTGCATCCGCTCCGACAGCAGCGAGAGCGCGGAAAGCGAGAGTTGCGCGCCCGGATTGCGCAGGAGCGTGCCCATCACCGCCTCGTCGCCGCGGTCGGCCAGGATGTCGGCGACCCGGACCGCCACCGTCTCGCGCCGGGCGATGGCCGCGAGATGCGCCGGCCCCCGGCTGCGGGCGACCCGCAGCAGCACCTCCTCGGGCAGCGACGCGCAGCGCGCGAGCACCGGCACCGCGACGCTGGCCTCGGGATCCCAGGCGAGATGCCGCGTGAGCCGGCGCGGCGGGCGGGGCAGCGGGCCGACCCGCCGGGCGAGGCGCCCGCGCGATTGCGTGCCGGCGCCCTCCGCCAGCACCGTCATCACCTCGTCGAAGGCGCCGACCTGCGAGGCCGAGAGGTCGCCGGCCCGGGCCACCAGCAGGTCGGTCATGTCGGCGAGGATGCGGGCGGCGTCGCTCCCGGGCGCGATCCGCTCGGCGGCCTCGACGAGGTCGGCCAGGGCTGCGGCGCCGGACCGCGCCGGCGTAGTCTCGGATCGGAGGAGCGCGGCCGACGCCATCGGGCAAGGACTTCCTGTCGCGAACGCTGCGGCAACCGTAGCGGCCCGATGGTTACCCGCGGCTTAGCGGATCCGCGCGGCCGCGCGTGCGGCCCTTGCCCTTTCTCCAGAACCTGCTATAGGCCGCGCCTCGCGTTCGCTCCGGCCGGGGGCTGAACGGACGGTGTCGGGTCTCTCACCCGCCACAGGGGTTCGCCCCGTCGTCCCGTGTCTCCGCCTTCGAACAACCGCTCGGGCCTTTGCAGGCTCGAAGGGCTTGGCGCCGTGCGACGCGAGGACGAACCGGCCCGATACCAGAACCGCTTTCCCGCGTCTTCAGGTAGCGGGCCTAGTCTCCCTGAGAAAGGCCCATCATGGCTCTGTACGAGCATGTGTTCCTGGCTCGCCAGGACGTGACCTCGCAGCAGGTCGAAACGATGATCGAGACCTACAAGTCCGTCATCGAGCAGAACGGCGGCAAGGTCGAGAAGACCGAGATGTGGGGCGTGAAGTCCCTCGCCTACCGCATCCGCAAGAACCGCAAGGCGCACTTCACCCTCCTGAACATCGACGCTCCCCCGGCGGCCCTCGCCGAGATGGAGCGCCAGATGCGCATCTCCGAGGACGTGCTGCGCTTCATGACCGTGCGCGTCGAGGAGCTCGAGTCCGAGCCGTCCGCGATGATGCAGAAGCGCGACCGCGACGAGCGCAAGGACCGCGAGCGCGGCCGTCGCCGTGACGACGACGGCTTCGGCGGCGGCTTCGGCGGCGGTGATCGCCCCGAGCGCGGCGACCGTGCCGATCGCGGCGACCGTCCGGAGCGCGCCGAGCGCGCCGAGCGCAACACGAACGAGGAGCAGTAAGCCATGGCTTTCGGTGCTGGTGGCGGCGGTGGCCGTCGTCCGTTCTTCCGTCGGCGCAAGACCTGCCCGTTCTCGGGCCCCAACGCCCCGAAGATCGACTACAAGGACGTGAAGCTGCTCTCGCGCTACGTGTCCGAGCGCGGCAAGATCGTGCCCTCGCGCATCACCGCGGTGTCGGCCAAGAAGCAGCGCGAGCTCGCCCAGGCGATCAAGCGCGCCCGCTTCCTGGGCTTCCTGCCCTACGTGATCCGCTAATCGACTGATCAACAACCCGGCGGCCGCGTGCCGCCGGGTCGCTGGGGCGACGAAAGACGCCTCTAACCCCGCCCGGACCGGGCGGCGGGACAGCGGACAGGGTTCCATGCTTCGTCATACCGGCATCGGCGTCGTCGCCGGCCTCGCCTCGGCGCTCCTGATCGGGGTCGTCGTCCAGGCCACGCCGCTCGCGCTCGCGCTCTACCTGCTCGCCCCGCTGCCGATCCTGATCGTGGCGATGGGCTGGAGCCACCGGACCGGCCTCGTCGCCGCCGCATCCGGCACGCTCGCCCTCGCCCTCGTCACCTCCCCCCTGCGCGGCCTCGCCTTCCTGGTCTCGACCGCGCTGCCCGCCTGGTGGCTCGGCTACCTCGCGCTGCTGGGCCGCGAGACGGCACCCGGCCGGATGGAATGGTACCCGACCGGGCGGCTGCTGGCCTGGGTCGCCGTCACGGCGGCCGTCGCCCTCGTCGTCGTGGTGATGCTCTCGTCCGGCGACCACGCCGCCTACCAGGAGCGGGTCCAGCGCCTCGCCCGGGCGATGCTGCAGCTCCAGCTGCAGGAGACCCCCTCCCGCGGCGCCGGCCTCGACGAGGACGACCTCGCCCGCATCGCCGAGCGGGTCGCCGGCCTCGCCCCCGCCATCATGGCGACGACGTTCACGCTGCTCCTGACCTTCTACCTCTGGGCCGGCGCCCGGGTGGTGCAGATCTCCGGCCGGCTGCCGCGGCCCTGGCCGGACCTCGCCGCCACCGCGCTGCCGCGCCGCGCGCTCTGGGGCCTCGCCGCCGGGGCGATCCTGACGGTGGCGCCGGGCTATGCCGGCGCCCTCGGGGTCGCGCTCGTCGGCGCCTTCGCGGCCGCCCTGGCGCTTCAGGGCCTCGCGGCGATCCACGACCGCAGCCGGGCCAAGCCTGGCCGCACGCCGCTGCTGATCGGCCTCTACGTGCTGGTCTTCCTCACGCAGGGGCTGGCGATCGCCGCCCTCGCCCTGTTCGGCCTCGTCGACGCCCTCACGGGATGGCGCCGGCCCGCCCAGGCCCCGCCGGCGACCTGAGCGACAAGCGAATCCCCGGCCCGCCCAGGCGGTCCGGATCCCCGACGGCGGAAAAGCTCCGCCATCACCACCCCGGGGGCCCGTGCGGCCTCCCCAGACGAAGGACGACGACGATGGACGTGATCCTGCTCGAGCGCGTGGCCAAGCTCGGCCAGATGGGCGAGACCGTGAAGGTGCGCCCGGGCTTCGCCCGCAACTACCTGCTCGCCCGCGGCAAGGCCCTGCGCGCCACGGAAGGCAACAAGAAGCGCTTCGAGGACCAGCGCGCCCAGCTCGAGGCCCGCAACCTCGAGCGCCGCGCCGAGGCCGAGAAGGTCGGCGAGACCCTCAACGGCAAGAGCTTCGTGCTGATCCGCCAGGCCGGCGAGTCCGGCGTGCTGTACGGCTCGGTCTCTCCGCGCGACCTCGCCGAGGTGGTGACCCAGGACGGCTTCACCATCAGCCGCGACCAGTTCAGCATCGCCCAGCCGATCAAGACGCTCGGCCTGCACACCGTCCCGGTGGTGCTGCACCCCGAGGTCGAGGTCTCGGTGACCGTCAACATCGCCCGCAGCCCCGAGGAGGCCGAGCGCCAGGCCCGCGGCGAGTCGACCACGACCCGCGAGGAGTTCAACCTCGACGACCTCGGCCTCGAGGTCGGCGCCGCCCTGGCCGAGGCCGGCCCGGACGCGGACGACCGCTGATATCCCCGAAAGTTCTCCCGCCCCACGGCGGGAGAACCGGGACAGCGGGGACAAGCCCGAGCTTCGGGCTTGACTTGTTCCCATTTTGTTCCAGCATGACGGGGTCCGCGGCGCGAGTCGCGGGCCCCGTCCTCGTTTCGGGAGCCGGCAACGGGCTTCCGGGCAAGGCTCGGTTAAGCAAGGTTCGGTCAAGGATGCCAGTGCGCTGGTCGCGGCAGCGGCTATGATCCGACACCCGTACTTCCGCGTCTCACCCCTCTCGCCTGGAGCCCCGCCGGATGGCCATCCCCAGCACCCTGACGGCGAACCTCGAGCCGGTGCAGCAGGAATACCGCGTCGCCCCCCACAACATCGACGCCGAGCAGGCGCTGCTCGGCGCGATCCTGGTCAACAACGACGCGTTCTACCGGGTCTCGGACTTCCTGCTCCCCGAGCACTTCATGGAGGAGGTGCACCGGCGGATCTACGAGGTGTCGATCACGCTGATCAAGGCCGGCAAGCTCGCGAGCCCGATCACCCTCAAGACCTATCTCGGCGACGCCGACCTCGGCGGCCTCACCGTCGGCCAGTACCTCGCGCGGCTCGCCGCCGAGGCCTCGACGGTCATCAACTCCGAGCATTACGGCCGCACGATCTACGACCTAGCGCTCCGCCGGCGGCTCATCACCATCGGCGAGGACCTGGTCAACGGCGCCTACGAGGCCCCGGTCGAGACCTCGCCGCGCGAGCAGATCGAGGCGACCGAGCGCCGGCTCTACGAGCTCGCCGAGACCGGCAAGTACGACGGCGGCTTCCAGAAATTCTCCGACGCCCTGACGGCGGCGGTCGACATGGCGGCCAAGGCCTACCAGCGCGAGGGGCGGCTCTCGGGCATCGCCACCGGCCTGTCGGACCTCGACGCCAAGATGGGCGGCCTGCAGGCCTCGGACCTGATCATCCTGGCCGGCCGTCCCGGCATGGGCAAGACCTCGCTCGCCACCAACATCGCGTTCAACATCGCCAAGGCCTATGTCGGCGAGAAGCAGCCCGACGGCTCGATCGCGACGAAGAACGGCGGCATCGTCGGCTTCTTCTCGCTCGAGATGTCGGCCGAGCAGCTCGCCACCCGTATCATCGCCGAGCAATCGGGCGTCGCCTCCTACAAGATCCGCCGCGGCGACATCCGGCCCGAGGAGTTTTACAAGATCACCGACGCCGCCCGGGACATGCAGACGATCCCGTTCTACATCGACCAGACCGGCGGCATCTCGATCGCCCAGCTGGCGGCCCGGGCCCGCCGGCTGAAGCGCCAGCGCGGCCTCGATCTGCTCGTCGTCGACTACCTCCAGCTGCTCTCCGGCTCGTCGAAGAAGGGCGAGAACCGGGTGCAGGAAATGACCGAGATCACCACCGGCATGAAGGCGCTCGCCAAGGAGCTGGCGGTGCCGATCGTCGCCCTGTCGCAGCTCTCGCGCCAGGTCGAGGCCCGCGACGACAAGCGGCCCCAGCTCTCGGACCTGCGCGAATCGGGCTCGATCGAGCAGGACGCCGACGTGGTGATGTTCGTGTTCCGCGAGGAATACTACGTCAAGAACAAGAAGCCGCGCGAGGGCACCGAGGAGTTCTTCACCTGGGAGGCCGAGATGAACCGCGTCTACGGCAAAGCCGAGGTGATCCTGGGCAAGCAGCGCCACGGCCCCACCGGAACCGTCGAACTGCAGTTCGACGCCGAGATCACCCGGTTCTCGAACCTCGCCCAGACCGACCGGCTGCCCGACAACCACTGACGGGTCGGCCATCGCCTCGGGCCGGCTCGACCCCGCACGCGAACCCGAGGCGGTCAGCCTGCCGGGCGAATGCCTTCGTGGATGGTCGGGCCATTCGGCTTCCGGAGGATTTTCTTCCGGAAGCCGAATGGCTAGATCATTTTCCGACGAAGTAGATGCCGGCTCGCTGAAAATGCGGCAAAATACAGGACATAGAGAGCTTCGCGATTGCAGCGCGATCGGGAAGCTCTCTAGCCCGCGCGGCCCATGAGCGAAGCCGGTTTACGTATCGCGAAGTGACCGGACGGAAATCGTGCCAGCCCCGCGACCGCGTGACCGCACCCGTGATCGACGCACCCCACGCCGGTCTCGCGCAGGGAGTCGATCACCGTCTTGGGACCGCGCCGGCCGCTCGACGAGCGCACACGCCTTCGTGGCGGTCAGGCGTCGACCGATGCGAGGGCAGCCGGGGCGTGGTGGTCGAGCCTCGGCGACACCGCGCCCCAGACTGTGAGCCGACCCGCGACGAGATGACGGCTCGCAACCGTGCCGACACGGCTACGATCGCTGCCGTCGTCCCGTGGCTCGGGTCACCGGCCGTGCGGCCTACCGCACCATCGCCAGCGGCGCGCCGGACTTCGACAGGGCGCCGTCCATCGCCCCGCCCGCCGGGCGCAGCCGCGCCGCGACCGTGCCGCCGGGCTGGTAGAGGTAGACCTCGCCGTCGCGGTAATCCCAGGCGGTGACCTTGGCGAGGTCCTTGTTGGCGCAGCCCGCGGACGAGGCCTTGTAGAGGTCGAGCGCCGGGGTGCTGGCGAGGTTCACCTTGCAGCTCGCGCCGGTGGCGTCCTTGGCGGTCCAGCCGCCGACCACCGCCGAGCGGCCGCCCGTGGACACCACCGGCGGGGCCGGCGGCGGCGCGATGGCGGCCTGCTGCTGCACCGGCGGCGGCGGGGCGGGTTCCGCCATGATCGGGCCGGACGGGTTGGCCACGACCGGGGCCCCGGCCGCACCCGGCGGCGGGGCGAGCGGCGCCGAGGTGACCGGGCCGGAGGACAGGCCGGGGCCGAGATCCGGCTCCTCGGGCGGCAGCGGCCGGGCGACCCGCGGGGCCGGCCGGACCGGAGCGCTCAAGGCCGCGGTGTCGAAGCGCGACGAGGAGCAGGCGCCGGCGCTGGCGGCGAGCGCCAGGGCGGCGACGGTGCAGAGGATCTGACGCGGCATCGAAGGGTCCTGCAGGGGGCCTGGTGTCGAGGTCGTTGGTCCCCGGCAAATACGATCCCGCAAAGGCGGGCACAGGTCTTTCCCCAACGACAAAGGCGCCCGAAGGCGCCTTTTCGAGGGGGTGTGGCCGACAGGACCCAGTCGGCCGCACCGGAGGGGTTTTCGGTGAGGATCAGACCTCGCGGGCCACCATCATCTTCTTGATCTCGGCGATCGCCTTCGCCGGGTTCAGGCCCTTCGGGCAGGTGTTGGCGCAGTTCATGATGGTGTGGCAGCGGTAGAGCCGGAACGGGTCGTGCAGGCTGTCGAGGCGCTCGCCGGTATGCTCGTCGCGGCTGTCGATCAGCCAGCGATAGGCCTGGAGCAGGGCCGCCGGGCCGAGGAAGCGGTCGCCGTTCCACCAGTAGCTCGGGCACGAGGTGGTGCAGCAGGCGCACAGGATGCACTCGTAGAGCCCGTCGAGCCGCGCGCGGTCCTCGGGGGTCTGCTGCCACTCCTTCTCGGGCGAGGGCGTCTCGGTCTGCAGCCACGGCTCGATCGCGGCGTGCTGGGCGAAGAACGAGGTCAGGTCGGGGACCAGGTCCTTCAGCACCGGCATGTGCGGCAGGGGGTAGATCTTGACCTGGCTCGACTTGCAGTCGTCGATGCCGAGCGTGCAGGCCAGCGTGTTCTGCCCCATGATGTTCATGGCGCAGGAGCCGCAGATGCCCTCGCGGCACGAGCGCCGGAAGGTCAGGGTCGGGTCGATCTTGTTCTTGATCCAGAGCAGCGCGTCGAGGACCATCGGGCCGCAATCGTCGCGATCGACGTAGTAGGTGTCGATCCGCGGATTGGCGCCGTCGTCCTGGTTCCAGCGGTAGATCCGGAACTCCTGGACGTTCCTGGCGCCGGCCGGCTTCGGCCAGGTCTTGCCCTCGGTGTACTGAGAGCCTTTGGGAAGGTTGAACTGGGCCATCTGTCTATGCCTGATCGGTGCGGTCAACCCGAGGGAGCGAAGGCGGATGGGCCCGCCCGCGACGGCCGGATTGCGGAAGATGCGGGCGGAGGGACCGCCGAGTGCGGCGCGACCGGCCGGCCCGCTGCGCGGGGACGGCCGGTCGTCATCATCAGTACACGCGGGCCTTCGGCTCGATATACGCGATGTCGTTCGACATCGTGTAGGTGTGGACCGGCCGGTAATCGATCGCGACCTTGCGGGCGTCGGGGTCGAGCCAGGCGAGCGTGTGCTTCATCCACTGCTTGTCGTCGCGGTCCGGGAAGTCCTCGCGGGCATGCGCGCCGCGCGACTCGGTCCGGTTGGCGGCCGATTCCATGGTGACGACGGCCTGGCCGATCAGGTTGTCGTATTCCAGGGTCTCCAGGAGGTCGGTGTTCCAGACCAGCGAGCGGTCGGTGATCTTCACGTCGTCGGTGCCGGCCCAGACCTTGTTGATCAGGCCTCTGCCCTCCTCCAGCACCTCGCCGGTGCGGAACACGGCGCAGTTGTTCTGCATCGTCTTCTGCATCTCGAGGCGCAGCTCCGCGGTCGGCGTGCCGCCGTTGGCGTAGCGGAAGCGGTCGAGGCGCGAGAGCGCCTTGTCGGCGGAGTCCTTCGGCAGTTCCGGCAGGCGGCCGCCCTTCTCCACCGTCTCGGCGCAGCGCAGGCCGGCGGCGCGGCCGAACACCACGAGGTCGATAAGCGAGTTCGAGCCCAGGCGGTTGGCGCCATGGACCGACACGCAGGCCGCTTCGCCAATCGCCATCAGGCCCGGCACCACGTGGTCCGGGTTGCCGTTCTTCAGGGTCAGCACCTCGCCGTGGAAGTTCGTCGGGATGCCGCCCATGTTGTAGTGGACGGTCGGGATGACCGGGATCGGCTCCTTGGTCACGTCGACGCCGGCGAAGATCTTCGCGCTCTCCGAGATGCCGGGCAGGCGCTCGTGCAGGATCTTCGGGTCGAGGTGGTCGAGGTGGAGGAAGATGTGGTCCTTGCCCTTGCCGACGCCGCGGCCGGCGCGGATCTCCATGGTCATGGAGCGGGAGACCACGTCGCGCGAGGCGAGGTCCTTGGCCGAGGGGGCGTAGCGCTCCATGAAGCGCTCACCCTCGGAATTCGTCAGGTAGCCGCCCTCGCCGCGCGAGCCCTCGGTGATGAGGCAGCCGGCGCCGTAGATGCCGGTCGGGTGGAACTGGACGAACTCCATGTCCTCGAGCGCCAGGCCCGCGCGCAGCACCATGGCGTTGCCGTCGCCGGTGCAGGTATGGGCCGAGGTCGCCGAGAAGTAGGCCCGGCCGTAGCCGCCGGTGGCCAGCACCGTCGTGGCGGCGCGGAAGCGGTGGATCTCGCCGGTCGCCTGGTCGATGGCGATGACGCCGCGGCAGCGGCCCTCCTCGTCCATGATCAGGTCGAGGGCGAAGTACTCGATGAAGAAGTTGGTCTGCGCCTTCACGGCCTGGCCGTAGAGGGTGTGCAGCATGGCGTGGCCAGTGCGGTCGGCCGCCGCGCAGGTGCGCTGGGCGGTGCCCTTGCCGTAATCGGTGGTCATGCCGCCGAACGGGCGCTGGTAGATCTTGCCCTCGGCGGTGCGCGAGAACGGCACGCCCCAGTGCTCGAGCTCGTAGACCGCGGCCGGCGCGTTGCGCACCAGATACTCGATCGCGTCCTGGTCGCCGAGCCAGTCCGACCCCTTCACGGTGTCGTACATGTGCCAGCGCCAGTCGTCCGGCCCCATGTTGCCGAGCGAGGCCGAGATGCCGCCCTGCGCCGCCACGGTGTGCGAGCGGGTCGGGAACACCTTGGTGATGCAGGCCGTGCGCAGGCCCGCCTGCGAGCAGCCGACGGTGGCGCGCAGGCCCGCGCCGCCCGCGCCGACGATCACGACGTCGAAGCTGTGGTCGATGATGGTGTACGCCTTGCCGTTCTGGGCCGGCGCGGCGGAAGCGGTGGAGGCCATGGGCGAGGTTCCCGTATCTGGCGTGACGCGGTCTGCCGTTACACGAAGGCCCGCAGGCTCACGCGCACGATGGCGTAGAGGCAGGCGACCGCGACGACGACGCAGTAGAAGTTGTTGGCGATGACCGCGGCGATGCGCAGGCTCTTGTCGTGGACGTAATCCTCGATGACGATCTGCAGGCCCATCCGCATGTGGTTGGTGACCGAGAGGACGCCAAGGATGAGCAGGATCGCCACCAGCGGGTGCGACACCAGGGCGGCCGCCTCCGGGTAGGGCCGGCCGGCCATCATGGCGACGATCACCACGAAGGCGAGGACGAGAGGCACGTTGGCGACCGCGGTGACGCGGTGCATCCACCACTCGCGGGTGCCGTGATGCGCCGGTCCCAGGCCGCTGATGCGGGCGCGGGCGGTGCGGATCGAGGGACGGGGTTCGGCCATCGTGTCGGTCTCCCTCTTCAGCGGGCCAGCAGGGCGACGAACCAGATCACCAGCGTCAGCGCGGTCGAGCCCACCAGGGTGAGGCGCGCCATCGCGATGCGGGTGCCGGGCTCCATGCCGTGGCCGAAATCCCAGACCAGGTGGCGGATGCCGCCGAGCATGTGGTGCAGCAGGATCCAGGTATAGACGAACAGGATCAGCCGCCCGAGGATCGAGCCGAAGAACCACGCCACCGGGCCGTAGGCGCCGGGGCCCGCGGCGAGCGCGACCAGCCAGAGCGCGAGCAACGCCGTGCCGCCGTAGAGCGCGACGCCGGTGATGCGGTGGGCCACCGACATCGCCATGGTCCAGGTCCAGCGGTAGATCTGGAGATGGGGCGAGAGCGGTCGCACGACCGGCCTGCCGGCGGGGTTGGTGGGCCTTGCGGTGTCCGCCATCGTGATCCTCGAACGATTCCTGGTCTGTACCGGCTCTAAACTGGGTCACCTATCGGCTCCGCCGCGCGAGCGCAACGTGGCCGCCAGTCCACACGCGTGACACAGGCCGCGACCTGTCTCTCTGGAATGCGTCCAGTTCGCAATGCGATTCTCGTTGACCCAGCCTTCGCGAACCGCGAAGGCCGAACCCGCCCCTGGTCATCGTGGTCCGCCCCGGTCTACCTTCGTGGTCGGCGAAACGTTCGGCCGAAGACAGGGCCGCCGGACGCCTCGCGGGGGCGCCATGCACTTCGATCTCGTCGATCTCAGCCTGTTTCGCCACGTCGTCGAGGCGGGATCGATCACCCACGGGGCGAACCGGGCGAACCTGGCGCTTGCCGCGGCGAGCCACCGCATCCGCACCATGGAGGCCTCGCTCGGCGCCGCCCTGCTGGTCCGGGCCCGGCTCGGCGTCACGCCGACCCCCGCCGGGCGCACGCTGCTGGCCCACGCCCGCCAGATCCTCGGCAACGTCGAGCGCCTGCAGGGCGACCTTGCCGCCTTCGCGGGCGGGGCGGCAGGGCAGATCCGCGTCCTGTCGAACACCAACGCCCTGACCGAGTTCCTGCCGGAGGTGCTCTCGGCCTATCTCGCCCGGCATCCGGGGGTGAGCGTCGACATCGAGGAGCGGCTCTCCGACGAGATCGTCGGCCTCGTGGCGGAAGGTGCGGCGGATCTCGGCCTCGTCGCCGGCACGGTCGAGACCGGCAGCCTCGAGACCTACCCGTTCCGCCGCGACCGCTTCGTCCTGGTGGTGGCGGCGGGCCACCCGCTGGCGGCGCGGCCGTCCGTGCCCTTCGCGGAGGTGCTGGGCCACGACCTCGTCGGGCTCGACCGGGCGAGCGCGCTCACCCGCTTCCTCGCCGCCAAGGCCGGACGCAGCGGCCAGCCCCTGCGCCTGCGGGTGCAGCTGCGCGGCTTCGACGCGGTCTGCCGCTTGGTCGAGTGCGGCGTCGGCCTCGGCATCGTGCCGGAGACGACCGCGCGCCGGGCCGCCCGCACCATGGCGATCGCCCCGGTCGCCCTCGACGACCCCTGGGCGGTGCGCGACCTCACGATCTGCGTGCGGGACCTCGCCGCCCTCCCCCCGTTCGCACAGGATTTCGTCGCCGACCTGCGGCTGCCGGGGGCCTCAGCGGATTTCGCCGAAGCGGTCGCCGGTTCGGCGCCGAAAATCTGCGACACAACAAGAACCTGAGCGGGCGAAGCGTTGGCCTGCCAACGCAAGTCTGCCTAGGGCGCCCGCCCGCCGCGGGGGATCGCCGGGTCCGGGGCCCTGCACACCCGGCCCGTCCTCGGGTAAGACTGCGTCACCCCGAGCCAGCGAACGAGGCGGACGACCCCACCCCATGCAGGATACCGACCGCCCGCCCGAGCCCGCCGCCCTGGTCGATGCCGAGGCGCATTCCGCCGGCTTCCGGCAGGTGCGCGAGGCGCGCCGGCTCGAGCTGGTCGAGGATTACGTCGAGCTGATCGCCGACCTGATCGGCGATGGCGGCGAGGCGCGCCAGGTCGACATCGCGGCCCGCCTCGGCGTCGCCCAGCCGACGGTGGCCAAGATGCTCAAGCGCCTGGCCGAGGACGGGCTGGTGCAGCAGCGGCCCTATCGCGGGGTCTTCCTCACCGAGGCCGGCCGGACGCTGGCCGCGGAGGCGCGGGAGCGCCACCGCATCGTCGAGTCGTTCCTGCTGGCGCTCGGCGTCAGCCCCGACGTGGCGCGCTGCGACGCCGAGGGCATCGAGCACCACGTCAGCCGCGAGACCCTGGAGGCGTTCCGCCGCTTCACCGCCGCCCGGACCGACGCCTGACGCCGGGGGACCGGCGCGCGGGCGCACCGGTCCTCGGGGACGACAGCGGGATGAGGGCGGGCCGCGGCGGGGCCCGGTCAGGCCGCCCGCATGCTGCGCAGGAAGGCCTCCGTCTGGGCGTTCAGCTCGCGCGAGCGCTCGGAGACCTGCGACGAGGCGCTCATCACCCGCGTCGCGGTCTCGCCGGTCTCGGCGGCCGAGGCCGAGACGCCGGCGGTGCCGGCCATCACGTCGCCGGCGCCGGCGGCCGCCTGGGCGACGTTGCGGACGATCTCCTGGGTCGCGGCGTTCTGCTCCTCGACCGCGGCGGCGATGGTGGTCGTGACGCTGCTGATCTCGCGGATCCGCGCGCCGAACCCGCCGATCGCAGAGACCGCCTGGGCGGTCGAATCCTGGATCCGGGAGATCTGCGCCGAGATCTCGTCGGTCGCCTTGGCGGTCTGGTTGGCGAGTTCCTTCACCTCGGCGGCGACGACCGCGAAGCCGCGTCCCGCCTCGCCGGCCCGCGCCGCCTCGATGGTGGCGTTGAGCGCCAAGAGGTTGGTCTGCCCGGCGGTCGACGAGATCAGGCTCACCACGTCGCCGATCTTGCTCACCGCGCCGCTCAATTCCTGCACCAGGCGCGCGGTCGAATCCGCCTCGACCACGGCCGCCTCGGCGAGGCTCGCCGAGCCCTGGACCTGGCGGCCGATCTCGTTGACCGAGCTGCCGAGTTCCTCGGAGGCCGCCGCGACGGTGCCGATGTTGCTCGACGTCTGCTGGGCCGACCCCGCGACCTCCGTCGAGCGGGCGCTGGTCTGGCTCGCCGTGCCGGCCATCGAGGAGGCCGCGCCGTTCATCTCGGCGGCGGCGTTCGACAGGGCGGCGAGCAGGGCCGAGGAATCCCGGGTGAAGCCGGCGACCAGCTCCTCCAGGCGCCTGGCCCGTTCCTCGTCGCGCAGCTTGATGGTCGTCTCCTCGTCGATGTCGACGAGCGAACCGCAGATCCGGACCGGAACGCCGTTGGCGTCGTAGGCGGCGCCGCCCGTGGCGCGGAACCAGCGCGGCGTCCCGTCCGGCATCACGATCCGGTAGCGGACGTCGTAGGCACCCTGGTTCTTGACGTCCTTGATCGCCGCCGCGAAGGCGCTCATGATCCGCTCGACATCCTCGGAGTAGATCCGGCTCGACCAGGATTCCAGGGTGTCCGGGTAGTCCTCGATCGTCTTGTAGCCGACGACACGCCGGAATTCCGGCGTCCAGGTCACTTTGGTCTTCGGATGGGTCAGGTCGCCCTTGAACGGGATGACCTCCCAGAGCCCCACACCGGCGCGCGTCGCCAGAAGTTCGAGAAATCCGTCTTTGCGGGAAAAGCGCGTCAGCATGGGGTCGTCCGATCGTTCCTGGACAGATCTTATCGACGACCGATGAACGACGCGTTACGTCACGGCACGATGTTGTTGCCGGCTCATCCCGACCGCTCCTGCCGAGAACGGCCGGCCCGACGGCGGGAACGGGCGCCGTCCTCGCCGGCGCCCGCGGAAACTGCCTCAGCGCGGCATCAGCGCCCAGTAATCGAGGTCGAGGATCACCGCCGGGTCGTAGCCCTCCCCCGCCTTGTCCGGGTAGGCGGCGCAGGGCTGGTTCTTGGTCGCGACGGTGCGCAGGCGCAGCGCCCCGACATCGTCGCGCCCGGGAAGCTCCGCCACCGCCAGGACCTCGCTCCAGGCATAGACCGTGTCGCCGGCAAACAGCGGCGCGACGTGGCGGCCGGCATTGATGCCGGCGATCGAGAAGGCGTTGCCGAGCCCGTTGAAGCTGAGTGCCCGGGCGAGCGAGATGACGTGGCCGCCATAGATCAGCCGCTTGCCGAAGCGGGTGTCCTTGGCCGCAAAGCCGTCGAAGTGGACCTTGGCGGTGTTCTGGAACAGCCGGGTGGCGATCTGGTGCTCGGCCTCCTCGACGGTCATGCCGTCGACGTGGTCGATGCGCTCGCCCACCGCGTAGTCGCCGAGGCGGTGCGGGCTGCCGGCGAGGCCGAGATCGTAGGCGGCCGCGTCCAGGGGCGGCAGGGCGGCGGCCAGTTCCTCGGGCGCCACCGCCTTGGCCAGCGTCGGCACGGCCTCGACAGCGATGACCGCCTCCGGGTCGCGCTTGCGCACCAGCACCCAGCGGCAATAGCTCAGCACCGCTTGCCCGGCGGCGTCGGTGCCGGTGGACCGGACATAGACCACGCCGGTCTGGCGGTTCGAGCTCTCCTTGAGGCCGATCACCTCCGAGACCGTGTTCAGGGTCTCGCCCGGATAGACCGGCCGCAGGAAGCGCCCCTCGGCGTAGCCGAGATTGGCGACCGCGTTGAGCGAGATGTCCGGCACGGTCTTGCCGAACACGACGTGGAAGACCAGCAGGTCGTCGAGGGGAGCCCGGGCGTAGCCGAAGGCCGACGCGAAGGCGTCCGAGGACTGCACCGCGAAGCGCGGGCCGTAGAGCGCGGTGTAGAGCGCCACGTCGCCCGTGGTCACGGTGCGCGGCGTGGCGTGGCGGATGGTCTCCCCGAGGCGGAAATCCTCGAAGAAACGGCCCGGATTGGTCTTCATCGTCGCCCTCTCGTGCAAGAGCCCGCCGGGCGCGCGGGCGCCGGGCAGGCTCCGGGATTCGTTCCGTGCGGCCGGGACGGGGCCGGCCGGTGACGTCGACGGGGATTTGAGGGTCAGCCCCGCCCCACGGTCAAGCCCCACCGCAGCCCAAGGGTCCGAAGGGAGCCCGGGGTCGGAGGGACGTGCGGTGTCCCGGATCAGGGATCGGTCAGGGTCTCGAGGCGTCGCGCGAGAGCCGGTCCGTCGCCGGTGATGCGGAAAAGCTTGATCCGGGCCGTGGCGCCGGCCGCGAGCGTCACCGCCGAGGCCGGGAGGCCGAGCGCGCGCCGCAGCACGTCCCGGATCGCAGCATTGGCGGCGCCGTCCTCCGGCGCCGCCCGCACCCGTACCTTCAGCACGGGCAATCCGTCGTCCCGGGTCTCGATGCCGTCGAGGGCATCGCGCCCGCCGCGCGGGGTGGCCCGGACCCGGACCTCGATCCCCCCGGCGGTCGCCCGCCAGGGCCGGGCGTCCATCGCCGGCCTACGCCAGGCCGGCGAGCAGCTCGAACATCAGGTTGCGCAGGAAGAACAGGCCCAGCACCAGGATGATCGGCGAGATGTCGATGCCGCCGAGGTTGGGCAGGATGCGCCGGATCGGCCGCAGGGCCGGCTCGGTCACCCGGAACAGGAACTCCCCGATCTGCGAGACGATCGGGTTGCGCACGTTGACCACGTTGAAGGTCACCAGCCAGCTCAGCACGGCGCTGGCGATCAGGAGGTACACGTAGAGCGTGATGATGTTGTCGATGAGCCAGAGGATCGAGCGCATGCGTGGTCCGTGCGAGCCCGGGGCGCCCGCGCGCAGTCGCGACGCGGCCGTGCCACCAAGGGAATTGACAGGCTGAGAAGGGCCGGCCTACAAGGCACCCGCCTCGGACGGGGCTGTAGCTCAGATGGGAGAGCGCCGCAATCGCACTGCGGAGGTCAGGGGTTCGAATCCCCTCAGCTCCACCAGGCCTGCCTCGCGTGGTTAACGCTGGGTTGGTCCGGTGAAGAGGTCAGGTGGCGAAGGCCACCGGGTAGTGACATCGCTCCGGCGATATGACATATGCCCGCTCACGGCGGGGCTGTAGCTCAGATGGGAGAGCGCCGCAATCGCACTGCGGAGGTCAGGGGTTCGAATCCCCTCAGCTCCACCAAACCTTCTTTGGTGGATACCGGCCTCGACTTGGATCGGGGTGGGACGAACCGGGAGCGGCGCAGGCCGTAGCCCGGTTTTTTCGTTTTCAGGCCGTGCCGGCCGGATGTGGTCCTATTGCTGCGCGAGAGCCCGTCCCTCCACGGCCGGGGCCGGTTCGGCTTCACGGCGTTCGAGCCCTCGGGAGGGAGCCGGTGCCGGGCCCCACCCGGCCGGGTCCGGGCGCGCAACGCGAGCAGGGGACCGCCCCCCCGATCACCCACGACGAGAGTTAGCCCAAAGGAACCGGGGGCGCCCAGCCGAGCGGCCAAGATTGAGCTTGACCTGCCCGATCGGCATGTAAGAACGGTTGCCGTTCCTCAGGGATAGGGCGGCGATCACTCACCAGACCCGACATCGCCCGGGCCGCCCGCGCCCTCCCGGACGAGCGGACCCCCGGTCGGGGAAGGCACGCCATGGATTACCAATACGTCGACGGCCGGCTCCAGGTGCGCCGCACCGACGAGGAGAAGAAGCCGATCCTGCAGCGCCTCAAGCGCATAGAGGGACAGGTGCGCGGCCTCCAGGCGATGGTCCAGGAGGACCGCTACTGCCTCGACGAGGTGCAGCAGATGAACGCCATCACGGCCGCGGTGCGCGAGGCGGTGTTGCAGCTCATCAGCTCGCACCTCGACGCCTCGGTCGACTACGCGGCGAAATCCGACGATCGCGAAGGGGCCATCGAGGAGATGGTGCGGGTCCTGCGCGCGGCCCTGCGCCAGTCGTGAGCCCCTGCAGGCGGACGGGCGGCGCCCCGCGCTGTCCGGTCGCCCTGGCGGTGCGGGAGCGCGGGCTTATCTAGGCTCCAAGTCCGGCGCCCGGCCCCGTCCGCGCGCATCCTCGCACGAGCCCCGTCCCGCATGTCCGCCTCCGACAGCGAAGCCAATCGCTTCTCCGCCCGCGCCGCCCGCTACGCGAAGGTCGGCGCCAACGTGGGCGGCGTCGCCGCCCGGATGGCCGGCGCGCGGCTCCTCGGCCGCAAGGGCGAGGACGTGTCCAGCGCCGCCGCCCTCGCCCAGGCGCTCGGCGGCCTCAAGGGGCCGATCATGAAGGTGGCGCAGCTGCTCGCCACCGTGCCGGACCTGCTGCCGCCCGAATACGCCGCCGAGCTGCAGAAGCTGCAATCCGAGGCGCCGCCGATGGGCGCGGCCTTCGTCAAGCGCCGCATGGCCGCCGAGCTGGGCCCGCAATGGAAGGAGCGCTTCGGCGCGTTCGACCTGCGCCCGGCGGCGGCCGCCTCCCTCGGCCAGGTCCACCGGGCCGAGACGCTGGACGGCGTGGCGCTCGCCTGCAAGCTGCAGTACCCGGACATGCAATCCGCCGTCGAGGCGGACCTCAAGCAGCTCGAGCTCGCCTTCGCCCTGCACCGGCGCATCAGCGCGGTGATCGACACCCGCGAGATCGCCAAGGAGATCGGCGACCGGGTCCGGGAGGAGCTCGACTACACCCGCGAGGCCCGGAACGCCGCCCTCTACGCCGACGTGCTCCAGGGCGTCGAGACGGTGCGGGTCCCGGTCGTCTTCCCCGACCTCTCGACCAGGCGCCTGCTCACGCAGGGCTGGCTCGAGGGCGAGAAGATCCTGAACTTCACCGGCGGGCCGCTGGAGGTGCGCAACCGCCTCGCCCACGCGATGTTCCAGGCCTGGTGGCACCCCTTCAGCCGTGCCGCGGTGATCCACGGCGACCCGCACCTGGGCAACTACACGGTCTTCTCCGAGGGCGGCGAGCCGCAGGGCATCAACCTGCTCGATTACGGCTGCATCCGCATCTTCCACCCCCGCTTCGTCGGCGGCGTGGTCGACCTCTACAAGGGGCTCCTGCACGACGACCAGGCGCGCGTCGTCCACGCCTACGAGAGCTGGGGGTTCCGCAACCTCACCCGCGATCTCGTCGACACCCTCAACATCTGGGCCCGCTTCATCTACGGGCCGCTGCTCGAGGACCGGGTCCGCACGGTGGCGGACGGCGTCAAGCCGAGCGAGTACGGCCGCCGCCAGGCCTTCGAGGTCCACCGTGCCCTCAAGGAGCGCGGGCCCGTCACGGTGCCGCGGGAATTCGTGTTCATGGACCGGGCCGCGGTGGGTCTCGGCGCGGTCTTCCTGCACCTGCGCTCGGAATTGAACTACCACCGCCTCTTCGAGGCGCAGATCGACCGCTTCTCCCTCGACGATCTCGCCGCCCGCCAGCACGCGGCACTCGAGAAGGCCGGCCTGCCGCAACCGGCCTGAGGCCGGGGGCGCGGGACTTCGATTTGGAAAAAGGTGCGGATCCGCACCTCCGGCCGGTGGCCGGGGGTGACCCGACACCGGGCCGGATCGTTCGCCCAGCCGTGAAAATCGAGATATCGCAACGGCTTGCCCGGGAACGAGTGGGCCGTTCCGTCGCGCGCGGACCGCATATCGGCTGATTGCCGGGACCTTGAGCATGCGCTAAAGCCCGGCCAACGAGCACAAGACGGGGTCTACCGCATCATGGCCGACATCAATCACGCCACCGACTCCGCCTACAGCCCGGAGATGGACGGTCCGACCCACGAGGCCACCTATCGGGGCTTCGTGCGCTTCGTCGAGATCGCCACCACCGTCGTGATCTGCTGGGTCCTGTCGCTTGCCGTCGGCGGCGTGCGCGAGGCCTGGATCACCGCGATCGTCGGCGTCGTTCTGGGCGGCATCGGCGGGGCCGTCGGCGCTCTCTCCCCGGCGATCGGCTGGCGCGCGCCCGCCGTCGTGGCGGTGCTGCTCGCCCTCATGCTCGCCTTCTACTGAGGCGGCGGGCGGCCCGCCCGCCCCTCCCCTCTCACGCGCCGAAAGATTGCGCGTGACTTAATGGTTAAAGATTTGTAACCAGAGCCGTCCCTTCTGCCGGGGGGACGGCTTTACAGTTGTGGGGCAGGCGTGGCCTTGTACACACCGCCCGCAAGGGGGGATCGGCGCACCGCGCCGTGTAAACGACCAAAGGAAGTCTGAATGCGGATCGCGGTCCTATCCGAGACCGATCCGGCGGAGCCGCGGGTCGCGGCAGTCCCGGAAACGGTGAAGAAGTACAAGGCTCTCGGGGCCGAGGTGACGGTGCAGTCCGGCGCGGGCCTGAAGGCCGGCGTGCCGGATGCCGAGTACGAGGCCGCCGGCGCCTCGATCGCGCCCGACGCCAAGGCCGCGGCCGACGGGGCGGACATCGTGCTCAGGGTGCGCCGTCCCGCCGCCGAGGAGCTGCCCGCGCTCAAGCGCGGCGCGATCGTGATCGCCATCATGGACCCCTACGGCCACGAGGCCGAGGTCAAGGCGATGGCCGATGCCGGCGTCTCGGCGATCGCCATGGAGCTGATGCCCCGCATCACCCGCGCCCAGGTGATGGACGTGCTCTCGAGCCAGGCCAACCTCGCGGGCTACCGCGCCGTGGTCGATGGCGCCGCCGTCTACGGCCGGGCGCTGCCGATGATGATGACCGCGGCCGGCACCGTGCCGGCGGCCCGCATCTTCGTGATGGGCGCCGGCGTCGCCGGGCTTCAGGCCATCGCCACCGCCCGCCGCATGGGCGCGGTGGTGACCGCCACCGACGTGCGGCCCGCCGCCAAGGAGCAGGTCGAGTCGCTGGGCGCCAAGTTCGTCGCCGTCGAGGACGACGAGTTCAAGCAGGCCGAGACCGCCGGCGGCTATGCCAAGGAGATGTCGGCCGAGTACAAGAAGAAGCAGGCCGAGCTGGTCGCGAGCCACATCGCCAAGCAGGACATCGTGGTCACCACCGCGCTGATCCCCGGCCGGCCGGCGCCGAAGCTCGTCACCGCCGACATGGTGGCGGCGATGCGTCCGGGCTCGGTCCTCGTCGACCTCGCGGTCGAGCGCGGCGGCAACGTCGAGGGCGTCAAGGCCGACGAGGTCGTGGAGACTGAGAAGGGCGTGAAGATCGTCGGCTACGCCAACGTGCCGGGCCGTCTCGCCGCCACCTCGTCGAGCCTCTACGCCCGCAACCTCTACGCCTTCGTCGAGACCCTGGTCGACAAGACCTCGAAGGCGCTGGCGGTGAAGTGGGACGACGAGCTCGTCAAGGCGACCTGCCTGACCCGCGACGGCGCCGTCGTCCACCCGAACTTCCAGCCCAAGGCCGCCTGAGCCCGCCGGAGAACCTCATGGCCACTCTCACTCCCGATCAGGCGGCAGAGCAGGCGCGCGCCGCCGCCGCCGCCGCCCGCATCTCCGCCGATGCGGCAACCGGTGCCGCCGCCCAGGCCCAGGCGATCGCCGACGGTCTCGGTCACGGCCTCGCCGCCGCGACCCACGGCGCCATCGATCCGACCGTCTTTCGTCTCGCGATCTTCGTGCTGGCGATCTTCGTCGGCTACTACGTCGTCTGGTCGGTGACCCCGGCGCTGCACACCCCGCTGATGTCCGTCACCAACGCGATCTCCTCGGTGATCGTGGTCGGTGCGCTGCTCGCCGTCGGCGTCCCGCTGATCGAGAAGGGCACCGGCTGGGCCCGCTTCTTCGGGTTCATCGGCCTAGTCTTCGCCAGCGTGAACATCTTCGGCGGCTTCCTCGTCACCCAGCGCATGCTCAGCATGTACAAGAAGAAGGCCTGAGGCGATGTCGGAGAACGTCTCCTCGCTCCTCTATCTCGTCTCCGGCGTCCTGTTCATCCTGGCGCTGCGGGGCCTGTCCCATCCGACCACCTCCCGGCAGGGCAACCTGTACGGCATGATCGGCATGGGCATCGCCATCCTGACGACGCTGATCGGCCACGCGCCGTCCGGCGTCGGGGCGTGGTTCCTGGTGCTGCTGGGTCTCGGCATCGGCGGCGGCGCCGGCGCGGTGATCGCCAAGCGCGTGCCGATGACGGCGATGCCCCAGCTCGTCGCGGCCTTCCACTCCCTCGTCGGCCTCGCCGCCGTCGCGGTGGCGGCCGGCGCGCTCTACGCGCCGCAGGCCTTCGGCATCATCGAGAACGGCGCGATCCACAAGCAGTCGCTGTTCGAGATGGGCCTGGGCGTGGCCATCGGCGCCATCACGTTCACCGGCTCGGTGATCGCGTTCCTCAAGCTCGACGGGCGCATGTCGGGCAAGCCGATCATGCTGCCGCAGCGCCATCTCATCAACATCGTGCTGGCCGTCGTGCTGGTCGCGCTGCTGGTCGGCTTCATCGGCGGCGGCAGCAAGGTGCTGTTCTGGCTGATCGTGATCCTGTCCTTCGTGCTCGGCGGCCTGCTGATCATCCCGATCGGCGGCGCGGACATGCCGGTCGTGGTCTCGATGCTCAACTCCTATTCGGGTTGGGCGGCGGCCGGCATCGGCTTCACGCTGGGCAACCTCGCGCTGATCATCACCGGCGCGCTCGTCGGCTCGTCGGGCGCGATCCTGTCCTACATCATGTGCCACGCGATGAACCGCTCGTTCATCTCGGTCATCCTAGGCGGCTTCGGCGGCGACGCCGCGGCGTCCTCGGGTGGCGGCCAGGTCGAGACCCGGCCGGTCAAGCAGGGCTCGGCGGACGACGCGGCCTTCATCATGAAGAACGCCGAGAAGGTCATCATCGTGCCGGGCTACGGCATGGCGGTGGCGCAGGCCCAGCACTCGCTCCGCGAGATGGCCGACCAGCTCAAGAAGGCCGGCGTCGACGTGAAGTACGCCATCCACCCGGTGGCGGGCCGCATGCCGGGCCACATGAACGTGCTGCTCGCCGAGGCCAACGTGCCCTACGACGAGGTGCACGAGCTGGAGGACATCAACGGCGAGTTCCCGCAGGCCGACGTGGCCTTCGTGATCGGCGCCAACGACGTCACCAACCCGGCCGCGAAGACCGACCCGCAATCGCCGATCTACGGCATGCCGATCCTCGACGTCGAGCGGGCCAAGACCGTGCTGTTCATCAAGCGCGGCATGGGCTCGGGCTATGCCGGCGTCGAGAACGAGGTGTTCTTCCGCGACAACACCATGATGCTGTTCGGCGACGCCAAGAAGGTGGTCGACGAAATCGTCAAGAACTTCTGACCCCCGCGCCCGCCCGGGCGCGATGCCGGACGATCGTCCGGGACGGAGAGCGGGGCCTCGTGCCCCGCTTTTCGCGTTTCAGGGGTCCGGCCATGCCGGACAGGGCATGCCTGCGCCCGGTCAGACGGTGCTGTTCAGGCCCATCGCCGCAAGCCCCTCGTCGAGCAGGTCGCCGACATTCGGGATGCCGAGCAGGTAGTCGGCGGTGCGGGTGCCGGCGGCTTCGCGCTCGCGGGCCAGCCGCACCGCGTCGGGAAACTCCTCCGGCTCCATGTCGCCGCGGCCGACGAACAGCAGCGCCACCAGGTCGGCGCGCTCGTCGTCGTTGAGGCCGGCGATCATCTCGCGCAGCTCCTCTTCGGTCGCGTCGTCGGTGCCGTCGACCAGCACGTCGCGGGCGCCGTCGTCGATCGGGTTCGAGCCGGAATCGGGATCGCTCAGACCCTCCTTCACGTCGAGGGCGCGGGCGCGCAGAATGAACTCACTGACCTTGTCTACGGCGATGTCCATCGGTCGAATCTCCTCGCGGCGCGGGCGCCATGCTGTGGAGCCTCAACCCGCGAAGCGTGGCCCGGTTCGCCTGCCGCAGAGGTTCGCCCCTGGACGCCGGGGCCTTTCGACATCAAGTGAGCGGCGGCGCGCCCCATTCGAGAGGCTTCGATGCTCATCAACGCCGCCTTCGCGGCCCTGCGGCAGGTGTTTTCCCCGCCGCTCCGCCAGATCCTGTGGAAGTCCCTCGGCCTAACGATCGGGCTGCTGTTCCTGGTGTGGTTCGGCCTGTCCAAGGGCATCGCGGCGCTGATCGCCGCCCACCCGATCTCGACCGACTACGCCATGGTCAACGCCGTGGCGTCGTTCCTGGCCGGGGCCGGGCTGTTCGTCGGCCTCGCCTACATCCTGCCGCCGGTCTCGATCCTGGTGGCGGGCTACTTCCTGGACGATGCCGCCGCGATCGTCGAGCGCACCGACTTCCCCGATGAGGTGCCGGGCCAGGCGATGCCGTTCGGCCAGGCGATGCTCTACACGGCGCGGTTCGCCGGGCTGGCGCTCGCCGTCAACCTCGCGGCGCTGCTGCTGCTGCTCGTGCCGGGCATCAACGTGGCGGCGTTCTTCCTCGCCAACACCTACCTGCTCGGGCGCGAGTATTTCGAGCTCGCCGCGGCCCGGTTCCGGCCCCTGGCCGAGGCCGGCGCGATGCGGCGCCACCACACCGCGACCGTGATGCTCGCCGGGGCGCTGCTGGCCGGGCTGATGCTGGTGCCGGTCGTCAACCTGATCACCCCGCTCTTCGGCATCGCCCTGATGGTCCACGTCCACAAGGGCCTGAGCCGCGACCGGCTGCTGCGGGCGCCGCAAGCCCGGCCGCCGGTGGCGATGGACCGGGACCGGCTCGATGCGGGGCGGCGCTGACGCCGCCGCCCCTCACCCGAAAACGACGCGGCCCATGATCCGCCCGGGCAGCAGGGTGAACAGCCCGGTGACCGCCAGCGCGCCGAGATAGAGCCCGATCATGGTCCAGCGATGGGCCGCGATCTCGCCGCGCCGCGCGTGCAGCACCCCACGGACCAACGCCGCCAGGGTGAACAGCGACAGGAGGTGGATCCAGCTGAACGGTCCGACCTGGCGCAGGCCCGAGATGCCGAACGAACTCAGCGCCACCACCGCCATCAGCCCGACCCAGAGCCGACCCATCCACCGGTGCCGTCCCCCGCCCCGCCGGAGCCCGAACTGCAGCGCCCCGAGCAACAAGCCGGCGAGGGCCGCCGCGGCGTGGACCTGGATCACCGGCGAGGCCTGAAGCAGCGGCTGGAGGGTCATGGCGCAGGCCCGATCCACGGCGCGACCCGGCTGTCGCAGCTTGCGGCGGCGTCCGGGGCCCGTATGTTGACAAGCGCAACATACGGAGCATGTGGGCATTGTCAACATTTGGCGGCGGCGCGAGCTACCATCACGGCGACCTGCGCCGCGGCCTGATCGCAGCAGGGCAGGATCTTCTGCGCTCCGGCGGGGTCGAGGCTGTGAGCTTTCGCGAGGCGGCACGCCTCGCCGGCGTGTCGCACAACGCGCCCTACCGGCACTTCCCGAGCCGCGAGGCGCTGCTCGCGGCGCTCGCGACGGAGGGCTTCCTGGCCCTGCACCGGGCGCTCGACCGGGCGGCGGGCGAGGCGCGCCCGCCTGATCGGCTCACGGCGCTCGGCCGGGCCTATCTGCGCTTCGCCGAGGCGGATCGGGCGACCTTCCGGCTGATGTTCGGCGGGACCCTGGACCGCGCCGCCCATCCCGACCTTGCCGAGGCCTCCGCGGCGGCATTCGGGACGTTGCGGGGCGCGGTGGCGGAACGCGAGCCCTCGGCATCCGCCGACCGCGACGCCCTGCGGGCCTGGGCTCTGGTCCACGGCCTCGCCCACCTCGTCGCCGACAGGCAGATCGAGGCCGCCCAGGCCGAAGCCTGCCTCGTGTGAAGGCAACGCGACCGTCGTTTATTCGCCTACGAATGAGGCAAGCTATAATTTAGGCATTCCAGTTCCAGGGATGCGCCTCCGGCACAGGCGAGGCGGTTGGCAGGGCTCTTGCAATCCTGTCGTCCGTCAACCCCACGGAGACGATCGACGATGCCGCTGCTCACCCCCCCGTCCCTGCGCCGGTCCGCGCTCGGGCGGACCCTGTCCGGGCTCGCCCTCGCCCTCGCTCTGACGGGGCCCGCGAGCGCGCAGGGCGTGCTGCGCATCGGCATGACCGCCTCCGACATCCCGCTCACCACCGGCCAGGCCGACAATGGCGGCGAGGGCATGCGCTTCACCGGCTACACGGTGTACGACGCCCTGATCAACTGGGACCTCAGCCGGGCCGACAAGGCCTCCGACCTAACCCCCGGCCTCGCCACCTCCTGGTCGATCGATCCCGCCGACAAGACCCGCTGGACCTTCAAGCTCCGCCCCGGCGTCACCTTCCACGACGGCTCCGCCTTCGATGCGAACGCCGTGGTGTGGAACCTCGACAAGCTCCTGAAGTCGGACAGCCCGCAATTCGACCCGCGCCAGTCGGCGCAGGGGCGCACCCGCATCCCGGCGGTGGCCTCCTACAAGGCGGTCGATCCGATGACGCTCGAGATCGTCACCAAGACTCCGGACGCGACCTTCCCCTACCAGCTCGCCTGGATCCTGATGTCGTCTCCCGCCAACTGGGAGAAGCAGGGCAAGAGCTGGGATGCCGTCGCCAAGGCGCCCTCCGGCACCGGTCCGTGGAAGGTGACGGGCTTCGTGCCGCGCGAGCGCCTCGAGCTGGTGCCGAACAAGGAGTATTGGGACAAGGCGCGCGTTCCCAAGCTCGACAAGATGGTGCTGGTGCCGCTGCCCGAGGCCAATGCCCGGGTCGCCGCCCTGCGGTCGGGCCAGGTCGACTGGATCGAGGCGCCGGCCCCCGACGCGGTGCCCTCGCTCAAGGCCGCGGGCTTTGCCCTCGTCACCAACCTCTACCCGCACAACTGGACCTGGCACCTGTCGCGGGCCGAGGGCTCGCCGTGGAACGACGTCCGCGTGCGCAAGGCCGCCAACCTCGCCATCGACCGCGAGGGCCTGAAGGAGTTCCTGGGCGGCCTCGCCACCCCGGCCGAGGGCTTCCTGACCCCCGGCCATCCCTGGTTCGGCAAGCCGACCTTCAAGCTCGGCTACGATCCGGAGGCCGCCAAGAAGCTGCTGAAGGAGGCCGGCTACGGCCCGAACAAGCCGCTCTCCACCAAGGTGCTGATCTCGGCCTCGGGCTCCGGCCAGATGCAGCCGCTGCCGATGAACGAGTTCCTGCAGCAGAACCTCGCGGAGGTCGGCATCAAGGTCGACTACGAGGTCGTGGAGTGGAACACGCTCATCAACATCTGGCGGGCCGGCTCCAAGTCCGACAGCGCGCGCGGCGGTACCGCGATGAACTACTCCTACCTGATCCAGGACCCGTTCACCGCCTTCATCCGCCACGCCCAGTGCAACCTGGCGCCGCCGAACGGCACCAACTGGGGCTATTACTGCGACCCGGCGATGGACAAGCTGTTCGACGAGGTGCGGGCGACCTTCGATCCGAAGGAGCAGGTCGCGGTGCTGCAGAAGGTGCACGAGAAGTTCGTCGACGACGCCCTGTTCCTGATGGTCACCCACGACGTCAACCCGCGGGCGATGAGCAAGAAGGTCCAGGGCTTCGTCCAGGCCCAGAGCTGGTTCCAGGATTTCTCGCCGATCACGATGGCGAAGTAAGCGCCTGATCGATCCCCCGCCCGGCCCTGCGCCGGGCGGGACCACGACCCCGACAAACGGCGCCGCCTCATGATCCTCTTCATCCTCAAGCGCATCGGCTACGCCGCCCCGGTCGCCCTGGGCGTCAGCCTGGTGTGCTTCCTCCTCGTCCACCTCGCCCCCGGCGATCCCCTGAGCGCGATCCTGCCGGTCGACGCCACCGCCGAGATGCAGGCGCAGATGCGGTCGGCCTACGGCTTCGACAAGCCGCTGCCGGTGCAGTACGGCCTGTGGCTCTGGAAGATCCTGCACGGCGACCTCGGCACCTCGATCGCCACCGGCCGCCCGGTCCTGTCGGAGGTCGGCCGCGCCGTCGGCAACAGCCTGATCCTCGCCTCGATGGCGACGCTGATCGGCTTCACCTTCGGCACCTTCTTCGGCTTCGTCGCCGGCTATGCCCGCGATTCCTGGCTCGACCGGGTCGCCTCGGCGATCGCGGTGTTCGGGGTCAGCGTGCCGCACTATTGGCTCGGCATCGTCCTGGTGATCATCTTCTCGGCCACCCTCGGCTGGCTGCCGCCGACGGGGGCGGGGCCGCAGGGCTCGGGCAACTGGTTCCCGGACCTCGAGCACCTGCGCTACATCCTGCTCCCGGCCATCACCATGTCGGTGATCCCCATGGGGGTGATCTCCCGCACCGTCCGGGCGCTCGTCGGCGACATCCTGCACCAGGACTTCGTCCAGGCGCTCCGCGCCAAGGGCCTGTCGGAATTCGGCGTCTTTCGCCACGTCGTCAAGAACGCCGCGCCGACCGCCATCGCCATCATGGGCCTCCAGCTCGGCTACCTGCTCGGCGGCTCGATCCTGATCGAGACCGTGTTTGCCTGGCCGGGCACCGGCTTCCTCCTCAACGCCGCGATCTTCCAGCGCGACCTGCCGCTGCTGCAGGGCACGATCCTGGTGCTCGCGATGTTCTTCGTGACCCTCAACCTCCTGGTCGACGTGGTGCAGACCGCGCTGGACCCCCGCATCGAGAGGGCGTGAGCGCATGACCATCCAGACCTCCCTCGCCAGCGGCGATCCGGTCGCGGCGGTCGCTCCTCCGGAGATCCCGGCGGTCGCCTCGCGCGGCTACTGGGGCAGCGTGCTGCGCCGCCTCCTGCGCGATCCGGTGGCGATGACTGCGGCCTGCGTCATCCTCGCCATCGTGCTCGCGGCGATCTTCGCGCCGCTCATCGCCCCGATGGACCCGTTCAAGGGCTCGATGGTCCGGCGCCTGCGCCATGTCGGCGACGCGACCTACTGGCTCGGCTCGGACGAGCTCGGCCGCGACATGCTCACACGGCTCCTCTACGCCGGCCGCCTGTCGCTGTTCATGGGCGTGCTGCCGGTCGTCATCGCGTTCTTCGTCGGCTCCGGCCTCGGCATCCTCGCCGGCTATGCCGGCGGCTGGGTCAACACCGTGATCATGCGCGTCGTCGACGTATTCTTCGCCTTCCCCTCGGTGCTGCTCGCCATCGCGCTCTCGGGGGCGCTCGGTGCGGGCATCCTCAACTCGATCGTGTCGCTCACCGTCGTGTTCGTGCCCCAGATCACCCGCGTCGCCGAGAGCGTGACGGTGCAGATCCGCAACCGCGACTACGTCGAGGCCGCCCGGGTCTCGGGGGCGAACCCGTTCACGGTGGTCCGCGTCCAGGTGCTCGGCAACGTGCTCGGCCCCGTCTTCGTCTACGCCACCAGCCTGATCTCGGTCTCGATGATCCTCGCCTCGGGCCTGTCCTTCCTCGGCCTCGGCGTGAAGCCGCCCGAGCCGGAATGGGGATTGATGCTCAACACCCTGCGCACCGCGATCTACGTCAACCCGGTCGTGGCGGCGCTTCCCGGCGTGATGATCTTCCTCACCTCGATCTCGTTCAACCTTCTGTCGGACGGCCTGCGCTCGGCCATGGAGGTGCGCCAGTGACCGACCTCGATCCCCGCGACCGCGGCGGTCCCGCGCAGCCGCTGCTGACCGTCGACGGCCTGGTGAAGCACTTTCCCGGCAAGGGCGGGCTGTTCGGCAAGGGCCCGGCGGTGCGCGCCGTCGACGGCGTCGACTTTTCCGTGATGAAGGGCGAGACGCTGGGCGTCGTCGGCGAATCCGGCTGCGGCAAGTCGACGACGGCGCGCCTGCTGATGCAGATCGCCCGGCAGGACAAGGGCGACATCGTCTTCGACGGCGAGCTGCTCGGCTCCCGCGCCCTCGACCTGAAGGCCTATCGCCGCCAGGTGCAGATGGTCTTCCAGGATTCCTACGCCTCGCTCAACCCGCGCCTCACCGTCGAGGAATCGGTGGCCTTCGGCCCGAAGGCGCACGGGCTGTCCGCGGCCGCCGCCCTGTCGCGGGCCCACGACCTCCTGCGCCGGGTCGGGCTGGAGCCGCGGCGCTTCGGCGGCCGCTACCCGCACGAGGTCTCGGGCGGGCAGCGCCAGCGGGTCAACATCGCCCGGGCCCTGGCGCTGGAACCCCGCCTCCTGATCCTCGACGAGGCGGTCTCGGCCCTCGACAAGTCGGTGGAGGCGCAGGTGCTCAACCTGCTCACCGACCTCAAGCAGGAATTCGGCCTGACCTACATCTTCATCTCGCATGACCTCAACGTCGTGCGGTTCATGTCGGACCGGGTGATGGTGATGTATCTCGGCCGGATCGCCGAGATCGGACCCGCCGACGCGATCCTGGGCACCCCGCGCCACCCCTACACGGCGGCTTTGCTGGCCTCCCAGCCCTCGACCGACCCGAACGCCCGGCTGGAGGAAGCGCCGCTCACCGGCGATCCGCCGAACCCGATCAACCCGCCCCCGGGCTGCCGCTTCCACACCCGCTGCCAGTTCGCCGCGGAGGTCTGCCGCACCCGCGAGCCCGGCCTCGATCCGGTCGCGCCGGCGCACTTCGCCGCCTGTCACCGGGCGGCGGCGGGCTCCGGCCACCCGGAGGCTCCCCCGGTCCCGATGGCGGCGTGAGGCTGACATGAACGCACCCCTTCGCGCGACCGGCAGCACCGCCTCCGACGCCCTGATCGAGGTCCGCGACCTCACGGTCGACTTCCTCGGCGGCCGAAAACCCGTCCGGGCGGTCGGCGGGGTCGATTTCTCGATCCGGGCCGGCGAGGCCCTGGCGCTGCTCGGCGAATCCGGCTCCGGCAAGTCGGTGACGCTGCGGGCCCTGATGCGGCTCCTGCCGGAATCCCGCACCCGCATCGCCGGGCACCTGCGGGTCGACGGGCACGACGTGCTGTCCCTCAAGCGCAAGGCGCTCTCGGCCTATCGCGGCGGCACCGTCGCGATGATCTTCCAGGATCCGGGCCTCGCCCTCGATCCGGTCTACCGCATCGGCGATCAGATCGCCGAGGCCGTGATGCGCCACGAGGGCGTCTCCCGCGCCGCCGGCCGCGCCCGGGCGCTGGAGCTGTTCGAGCGCGTCCACATCCCCTCCCCGGCCCGGCGCCTCGACGCCTACCCGCACGAGATGTCGGGCGGCATGCGCCAGCGCGCGATGATCGCGCTCGCGCTCGCCTGCCGGCCCAAGGTGCTGCTCGCCGACGAGCCGACGACGGCGCTCGACGCCACGGTACAGATCCAGATCCTGCTGCTGCTGCGGGAATTGCAGCGCGACCTCGGCCTCGCCGTCATCTTCGTCACCCACGATGTCGGCGTGGCCGTCCAGGTCGCCGACCGTGTGGCGGTGATGTATGGCGGCCACCTCGTCGAGGTCGGAGCGAGCGGTGAGGTGATCGGCCGGCCGGCCCATCCCTACACGCAAGGCCTGCTCGCCTCGCGCATCACCCCCGATTCGCCCAAGGGCGTGCGGCTCGCCACGATTCCCGGCTCGCCCCCGGATCTCGCCGACCCGCCCCCGGGCTGCCCGTTCGAGCCGCGCTGCGGCCTCGTCGTGCCGGCCTGCCGCGAGGGCCTGCCGGCCCGCGTGGCGGTGGCGCCGGGGCACGCGGCGCGCTGCATGCGCCTGGACGGGACCGCGCCCGCGGCCTGAACGTCGCGATGGCGAACCGGGCACCGTCGGGGAGTGGCAGGTGACCTGTGCCGCACCGCCCGGCGCCCTTTGCCTGTCGACGTACGATCCGATGATCGCGCCGGGCGAGGCCGACGACGGGGCGCGGACATTCTTCGCACCATCGCGGCCGCCCGGATTCGGCGGGTCGCGGCTCGTCGGCGCTCTCGCCTCCTCCGCCCTGTCCTCGACGGTTCCGGGTTTCCCGCCCGGGCCCTTTACGCGGCCCCGCCTTCGACGGCACAAGGCGCCGGAGCGCTCGACCGCAAGCCTCCCCGACCGTCAACACCTGGAGTATTCGATGACCATCACGCGTTTCGAGACCGGCCCCCGGATGAGCCAGGCCGTGGTCCATAACGGCACCGCCTACCTGGCCGGTCAGGTCGCCGACAACGTCTCGAACGACGAGGGCGTCGAGGCGCAGACCAAGGACATCCTCGCCCAGATCGACGCCCTGCTCGCCAGCGTCGGCAGCGACAAGACCCGGCTCCTCTCGGCCACGATCTACCTCGCCGACATGTCGACCTTCGCCGAGATGAACCGCGCCTGGGACGGCTGGGTCGCCGCCGGCCACACCCCGGCCCGCGCCACCGTCGAAGCCAAGCTCGCCGGCCCGCAATACAAGGTCGAGATCTCGATCATCGCCGCGATCGGAGCCTGACCGATGCGGCTGCTCCGGCGCGGTCTCCTGCGGGCCTCGGCCCGCCTCCTCGCCCTCGCGGCGGTGGCCGCCGGCCCCGCGGCGGCCGCGCCGGAGCGGGTCGTCAACGTCTACAACTGGTCGGACTACATCGACCCTAAGATGCTCGACGCCTTCACGCGCGAGACCGGCATCAAGGTGGTCTACGACACCTACGACACCAACGAGATCGTCGAGACCAAGCTGCTCGCCGGCCGCTCGGGCCACGACATCGTGGTGCCCTCCGGTCCGTTCCTGCAACGCCTGATCAAGGCGGGCGTCTTCCAGCCCCTCGACAAGGCGAAGCTGCCGAACCTCAAGCACGCCTGGCCCGAGGTGACCGCGCGGCTCGCGGTCTACGATCCGGGCAATGCCTACGCGGTCGACTACATGTGGGGCACGACCGGGATCGGCATGAACACCGCCCTGGTGCGGGCCCGCCTGGGCGCGACCCAGCCGCTCAACACCTGGGACATCGTCCTGCGTCCCGAGCTCGTCGCCAAGCTCAAGGATTGCGGCGTCACGATGCTGGACGCTCCCGAGGACATCTTTCCGAGCGTGCTCCAGGCGATCGGGCTGAAGCCCGACACGCGGCGGGTCGACGACCTCGAGAAGGCCGGCGAGGCTTTGTTCCGCATCCGCGGCGCGGTGCAGAAATTCCACTCCTCCGAGTACATCAACCAGCTCGCCAACGGCGACGTCTGCCTGTCGGTCGGCTATTCGGGCGACGTGCTCCAGGCCCGCCGCCGCGCCCGCGAGGCGAAGAACGACGTCGACATCGCCTACGTCATCCCGCAGCAGGGCGCGCTGATGTGGTTCGATTCCTTCGCGATTCCGAAGGACGCCCCCCACGCGGCGGAGGCGCACGCCTTCATCGACTTCATGATGCGGCCGGAAGTTGCGGCGGCCAACACCAACTTCGTCGCCTATGCGAGCGGCAACCTCGCGGCCAAGGCCCTGGTCAAGCCAGAGATCCTGTCGGATCCCGGGATCTACCCGGACGACGCCACGTTCCGGCGCCTGTTCACCAACACCGCCTACGACGACCGCACGCAGCGGCTGGTGACCCGGCTCTGGACCCGGGTGCGCACCGGGCGCTGAGGCCCCGCTCACGAAAAAGGCCCGCTCCTCTCCGGAGCGGGCCCCTCTCGCGCGTCCCGTTCACCCGCCGCGCGGGCGGGATCGCGTCCCGGCATCAATCCTTGAGGTCGTCCGGCACCTTGCCGCCGTTCTCCTCGAGCTTCTTGATCACCTGCTTGTGCAGCCACACGTTCATGGTGGCCGAATCCTCGGTGTCGCCGGTGTAGTTCAGCTCCTTGGCGAGCTCCTTGCGGGACGACAGGCTGCTGTCGAGGTGGAGCAGCTTCATCAGGTCGACGATCGAGGTGCGCCAGTTCAGCGGCTGGCCGGCCTTGCCGGCGAGGTCGTTGAGCACCGCCTCGACGTCGACCTTGCCGTCGACCTTCGGCACCGCGCCGCCGGACGCCGCGTCCGAGCCGCCGCCGAGCGCCCCGCCCGCCGAGGACGTGTCGGTCTTGGGCGCATCACCCGACGTCTGCGCCTGGGCGTCGCCGCCGCCGAAGGGGTGCAGGATCTTGCTGACGATCGTCCCGAGCAGGCTCATCGTGTCGTTCTCCGTCTGGGGCTAGCGTGGCGCTGCCCGCATCCGCGCGGGCGAAAGGCGGGCACGCTCGGCCTTGCGGCAGGCTAACGAACGGCCCCGCTCACCGTTCCGTGAAGCGCGCGTCCGCGACCATCCCGGCGCTGCACGCCGCCGCAGGATCGGTTAAGGACGGGCCGGAAGGCGGGCCGGGCGCGTGGCGCCGGCCGCGACGGGAATCGCGTGGGAGCGGCATGACAGGGGATCCGATACGCCGGGCGCTCGACGACGTCTGGTACTGCGTCGGCGAGAGCCGCAGCGTCCGGCCCGGCGGCATGCGGTCGGTCAGCCTCGGCGAGGAGGCCGTGGTGGTCGGGCGGGAGGAATCGGGCGCGCTGTTCGCCCTGCGCGACCGCTGCCCGCATCGCGGCATGGCGCTATCGGCCGGCCGGATCGTCGACGGCAACCTCGTCTGCCCGTTCCACGGCTGGCAGTTCCGGCCCGACGGCGCCTGCGCGGCGATTCCGGCGCTCGCCCGCCGGGACGACGCGAATTTCGCCTCCGTCCGCCTCGCCCGCTTCGCGGTGACCGAAAAGGCCGGCCTGATCTGGGTGCATGCCAGCGCCAACCCCGCCGGCGCCGCCCCGGAGACGGTTCCGCCGATCCCGGAGGTCGATTTCGACTATTGCGGGCAGCTCGTCGAGATCCTCGAGGTCGAGGCCTCGTTCGACCTCGTGGCGCTGAGCTTCGTCGATCCGGCGCACGTCGCCTACGTCCACGATTCGTGGTGGTGGCGCCCCTCGAAGACCATGAAGGAGAAGGTGAAGCACTTCGCGCCCTCGCCCTTCGGCTTCACCATGACGAGCCACACGGCGAAGACCGCCTCCCTTGCCTACCGCCTGCTCGGCTCGATCCCCGAGGTCGAGATCGAGTTCCGCCTGCCGGGCGTGCGGCTCGAGCGGATCACCGCGGGCGAGAAGCGCCTGGCGAACTACACCTTCGCCGCACCGCTGGCGAACGGCCGCACCGCGCTCATCAACGCGATGTACTGGAACATCCCCGCTCTCAACCTGCTGAAGCCCGTCGCCCGGCCGCTGATGCGCCAGTTCCTCGGCCAGGACCGCGACGTGCTCCAGATCGCCCAGCGCGGCCTCGACCGGAAGCCCGCCATGGTGCTGATGGGCGAGAGCGACGTGCAGTCGCAATGGTATTTCAGCCTCAAGCGCGAGTTCCTGCGGGCGCGCGAGGCGGCGGCGCCCTTCGTCAATCCGCTCGAGCCGCGGGAGCTGCGCTGGCGCAGTTGAACGACAATACGGGTTGTCCGACACGGGATCGGCGGCGAGTGCGCGGCGTTGCCGTCGGGGAAGGGCGGTCCAGAGGTGGATCGAGCGCTCGTCAGTTCTGTCCCGCGCCGCGACAACGGCAGGAAATTCCAGGGCCGTGCCGTTCGGCGCTATCGCGGACGCGGCCTTTCGAATTATCCCGTCCGCTCAGCCTTCCGGGGGACACGGATGTCAGGCGACATCTTCCGCATCGTTTACAAGAGCACCGCCGCTCATCCGCCAGAGGCGATGCTGGGACAGGGCCACATCGCGTCTCTCCTTGGCGCCGCCCGGCACCGCAACCGCCTGGCGGACGTGAGCGGCGTGCTGGTCTATACCGGACTCGGCTTCTTCCAGGTGCTGGAGGGCCGGCGCGCCGCCGTGCAGCCGATCTTCGAGTCGATCCTGGTCGACCGGCGCCACCACACCCTGGCGGTGATCGAAATGGATTTCGCCGCCGAGCGGCGCTTCCCGGGCTGGAACATGGGCTTCCTCGGCACCAGTGCGGAACTCGACAAGCGATTGAACGGCGACGGGTCCTGTCCCGCCGGCGGCCCGAAGGCCCTCGACCAGCTCCTGCGGCGGGCGCTGCTGCTCCTCGTCGACAGCCCGATCAGCACGCCCTGGCATTCCGGCGCAGCCGGCCAAGACGCCGCCTCCGGGAGCTCCGCACGCTCTTACCGCTGAAACCGGTCCCATCCGGCCCGACACACGGCACTCGCGCACGCCCCGTCGCGATCCGTCTCTCCCACCCTCGACCTCGTCCCGAGGTCGGGGGATCGGACATCCGACACGCCGATCGGGGCTCGTTCATCGGATGCACTCGAGCAGGCTCCGAGGTCGGCAGGTCGAATGTCTTTCGGGATACCCCGTCGTGCGGCGTGCTCACCCCGCCCGCGCGGACGGCTCGGCGGCGAGGAGCGCCACCGCGACCGCCGGCCCACAGGTCGACGCGAAGGCCGCCGCGTCGGGGGCAAGGCGCGGCGCGATCAGGTCGCTCAGCTCCTCGGCGGGCCGCCCGAGGCGGGCGGCGAGGCGGGCGGCGACGAAGCGGCCGGCGCCGCAGATCACCACCGGCGCCTCCTCCGGCATTTCGCCCCGGGACAGGATCGTGGCGGCGGCATCGTGCAGGAGCCTCAGCTGCGCCTCCGCGAAGACCCCCGCGAGGCGGATCCAGTCGGCGGAGGAACCCTCGTGGCGGTCCCGCCCGATCATCCGTGCCAGGCGGATCTCGGTCTCGGGGATCGACTTGCCCTTGAGGTCGGCGGTGTCCTGCTGGTCCTCGGCCTCCGGCAGATCGGAGAGGAGCCGGTAGGCGTCCGCCGTGGTGGCGAAGCACTCGGCCATCAGGGCGGTGCGACGGCCGCGGAACGGGACGGCCTGCGCCAGCGCCAGGAGCGGGGTGCGCACCACCCCGGTATAGACGAGTTCCCCGGTCTCCAGCCGCTCGGCATCGCTGTAGCCGACGGTGCGGGGCTGCCCGTCGAGGATCGGGATCAGGTCGCCGGTGGTCGAGCCGAGATCGACCAGCAGGGCTGCCGGCCGGAGGCGGCCGACGAGGGCCGCGGTGGCGTGCCAGTTGGCGCTGGCGACATCGGGCGTCTTCGTCCCCGCCTCCCCGGGCGCCACGAAGCCGGCGCGCCCGGCATAGACCGCGACGGCGCCCGGCAGGTGCGTGCCGGCCCAGCCGGCGATCTGCGTCACGCCGTCGGCGCGGTCGGAGAAGCAGTCGGTCAGCTCGCCGGTCATCGTCACGGCGTGGTGCCCCGGCTGGCGCGCCCAGTCCGGCAGGGCCGCGACCGAGGTTTCCAGCGCCGGCAGGCCGTTCCAGAGCGGGCACGGCACCTGGACCACCGCCTGGACGCGCCCGCCCTCGACCAGGGCCGCCTTGACATGGACCCCGCCGAAGTCCCAGCCGATGATGCGCTCGCGCGAGGAAACGGAAGGGACGGAGGAATGCGGATCAGTCACGGTCGATTCTCGGTCGCGGCGCGTCGGGACCGGGTCGCATGAGCGGCGCTCCCTTCGCAACCCGGACCGAGGTGGTGCCGGTCCTCGACCTGCGCGGCGGCCTCGTCGTGCGGGCCCGGGCCGGGGACCGCGACGCCTACGCGCCGATCGTGACGCCGCTCAGCCCCGGCCCCGTTCCGGCCGACGTCGCCCGCGGCCTGCTCGCCGCCTGGCCGGCGCGCCGGCTCTACGTCGCCGACCTCGACGCGATCGTGGACGGCGCCCCGCCGGATCTCGGCGTGCTGCGGGCGATCCTGGCCGCCTGCCCCGGAACCGAACTCTGGGTCGATGCGGGGTTTTCGGGCGAGGCCGGCGTCACGGCGTTCCTGGCCTCCGGCCTCGGCCGGCCGGTGCTCGGCAGCGAGAGCCAGGTCGACGACGCCCTGGTGCGCCGCATCGGCGACCGGGCGGTCCTCTCCCTCGACAGCCGGGACGGCGCGCCGATGGGACCGGCGATCCTGCACGAGGACCCGTCCGCCTGGCCCCCGGAGGTGATCGTGATGACGCTCGCGCGCGTCGGCAGCGGCGCCGGGCCGGACCTCGCGGGCCTGCGGGCGCTCAGGGCGCGGGCGCCCCACGTCGCCTTCTACGCCGCCGGGGGGCTGCGCGGGCCGGAGGACCTGCCGGCCCTCGACGAGGCCGGGGCCGCCGGCGTGCTCGTCGCCAGCGCGATCCACGACGGGCGGCTGCGGGCCTGAGCGCCGCCATGCGCGCGGCGGCATCCCCGCCCGACATGGCCGCGCTTGTTCCCTCGCCGCTCGCGTGCTCCGCTTGCCGCGACGCCGATCCAGGACCCCGCGATGCCCGCCAACGATCTCGTGACGATGCGTGCCACCGACCTCGCGCGGGCGATCCGCGACCGGGCCGTCTCGGCCCGGGAGGTGATGCAGGCCCATCTCGACCAGATCGCCCGCCACAACCCGGCGGTGAACGCCATCGTATCCCTTCGCGAGCCCGACGCGCTCCTCGCCGAGGCCGAGGCGGCCGACCGGGAACTGAAGGAGCGGGGACCGCGCGGGCCGCTCCATGGTCTGCCGCACGCGGTCAAGGACCTCTCGCCCACCGCCGGCCTCCGCACCACCCACGGTTCGCCGCTGTTCCGCGACACCGTGCCGGAGGCCGATGCTCTCCACGTCGCGCTGCTCAGGGGCGCCGGCGCGCTGCTCATCGGCAAGACCAACGTGCCGGAATTCGGCCTCGGCTCGCACAGCACCAACCCGGTCTTCGGCCCGACCCGCAACGCCTACGACCCGGCGAAGGCCGGCGGCGGATCGAGCGGCGGCGCCGGGGTGGCGCTGGCGATGCGGATGGTGCCCCTCGCCGACGGCAGCGACCACGGCGGCTCCCTGCGCAACCCCGCCGCCTGGAACAACGTGCTGGGGCTGCGCCCCGCAGCCGGCCGCATCCCGAACGGCACCGAGGAGGTCTTCCTGCCCCAGCTCGGGGTGCTCGGCCCGATGGCGCGCTGCACCGCCGATCTCGGCCTGCTCCTCTCGGTCCAGGCCGGGTACGATCCCCGCACCCCGACGGCCTTCCGCGAGGATCCCGCCGCCTTCGCGGTGCCGCGGCCCCGCGACCTGAAGGGGCTGCGGATCGGCTGGATCGGTGATTTCGGCGGGCACCTCCCCTTCGAGCCCGGCGTGCTCGCCCTCTGCGAGGACGCCCTGCGGGTCTTCGCCGGCGAGGGCGCGGCGGTCGAGCCGGTGCTCCCGGACTTCGACCCGGAGGCGATCTGGCAGAGCTGGACGCGGCTGCGCCAATGGATCATCGGCGCGACCCTCGCGGTGCATTGGCGGGACGAGGAGAAGCGCACCCTGATGCGGCCGGAGGCGATCTGGGAGGTCGAGCAGGGCCAAAAGCTCTCGGCCTTCGACGTCCACGCCGCCAGCGTCACCCGCACCGCCTGGTATCACTGCGTGCGCGGGCTGTTCGAGCGCTTCGACGTGCTGGCGATGCCCTCGGCCCAGGTCTTCCCGTTCGCGGCGGAGGAGACCTGGCCGCGGGAGGTCGGCGGGCGCGCCATGGACACCTATCACCGCTGGATGGAGGTGGTTGTGCCGGCCACGCTCTCCGGCTGCCCGACGATCAGCCTGCCGGCGGGCTTCAGCGCGGCCGGCCTGCCGATGGGCCTCCAGCTCATCGCCCCGAACCGCGGCGAGGCGGAGCTGCTGGCCATCGCGGCGGCCTACGAGGCGGTCACGGGCTTCGACCGGGTGCTGCCGCCGGCCCTGCGCGGCTGATCCCGGCGACCGATCACGGCGGCGTGAACGAGATAGGCTGCCTGCTCCGCTTGCCGCCTGTGAGGGCTCCCGGCATACATGGCGAGCAACAAGCTCGGCCACGCCGCAACGGCCGAGGTTCGGAGGAAATCCCGATGAAGCCCTTCCTGCTGGCGCTCGCCGCCGGCGTCTCCTTCGCGAGCGCCGCCCTGGCCCAGGACACGACCGCCGGGGACACCAAGGCCAAGGTCGACAACCTGGAAAAGCTCGGCAGCTTCAAGCAGACCGGCGTCGCCGAGCCGGCGCCGATCCCGCAGACCGGCCGGCGCGCCGACGCGATCAACAAGACGCTCCAGAAGATCAAGGTCCCGGACGGGTTCAAGATCGAGCTCTACGCCGTCGTGCCGGACGCCCGTGCGATGGCGGTCGGCCCGAATGCCGGCGTGGTCTTCGTCGGCACCCGCAAGTCCAAGATGTACACCGTCACCGACCGCGACAAGGACCGCGTCGCCGACGAGGTCAAGGTCTACGCCCCGGGCGTCGACTTCAAGATCCCGAACGGCGTCTGCTTCTCGCGCGACGGCGTGCTGACGGTGGTGGAGCAGAACCGTGTCCTGGCCTTCCCGGCCGCCGAGTTCTTCTACGAGGGCACGGACGGCCCGGCCGTGGTGGTGGTCAAGCAGGGCGAGCTGATCCCGCCGGCCGAGGAGAGCTACAACCACACCGCCCGGATGTGCCGCATCGGGCCCGACGGCAAGCTCTACGTCTCGCTCGGCCAGCCCTACAACGTACCGCCCAAGGACAAGGCCGACCTCTACGCCAAGACCGGCATCGGCGGCATCATCCGCATGGATGCCGACGGCAAGAACCGGGAGGTCTACGCCACCGGCATCCGCAACTCGGTCGGCATGGACTTCGCCCCCGACAAGACCCTGTGGTTCACCGACAACCAGGTCGACGGCATGGGCGACGACCAGCCGCCGGGCGAACTCAACCAGATCACCAAGCCCGGCCAGAACTTCGGCTTCCCGTGGTACGGCGGCGGCGGGGTGCGCACGGTCGAGTACAAGGACGACAAGGTTCCGGCCGACGTCGTGGCGCCCAAGGCCGAGCTGCCGCCCCACGCCGCCGACCTCGGCATGATCGTCTACAAGGGCAAGTCGTTCCCGGAGAAGTACCGCGGCGGCATCTTCACCGCCGAGCACGGCTCTTGGAACCGCACCACGCCGATCGGCGCCCGGGTGATGTACGTGCCGGTCAACAAGGACGGCAGCGCCGGCAAGCCCGAGCCCTTCGCCGAGGGCTGGCTGACCGAGGGCGGCGAGTATCTCGGCCGCCCGGTCGACGTCGCGACCCTGCCCGACGGCTCGCTGCTCGTCTCCGACGACACCGCCGGTGCGATCTACCGCATCTCCTACGAGAAGTAGGTTTTTCGGAGCGGGGCGGCCGGAGGGCCGCCCCGCTTCCCTCTCAAGGAGACGCCCATGACCCGCGCCCTCGCCCTCCTGCTGCTCCTCGCCGCGACCGCCCCGGCGGCGGCCGGCGACGCCAAGGCCGGCCGGGCCAAGGCGATCGCCTGCCAGGCCTGCCACGGCCTCGACGGGCTCTCGAAGCTCCCCGACGCGCCGAACCTCGCCGGCCAGGTCGAGCCCTACCTCGTCAAGGCGCTGACCGAGTTCCGCAGCGGGACCCGCAAGAACGAGGTGATGTCGGTCGCCGCCCAGGAGTTGTCGGATGCCGATATCGCCAACCTGGCGGCGTATTACAGCGGCATCCAGATCGACGTGATCCCGCCGGGCTGAGTCGCGTCCGCTAGAGCACTTCACGATCGCGCTGCAACACGGCACACGACAGCGACGTGAATCCGCGATGATTATCTCTCCCATCCGCGACCTCATCCCGAGGCGTTAGTCGATCGAAGATCGAATGACCTCGAAGGAGGGCTCCAGAAGTCTCCGCGATCCCTGGAGCCCTCCTTCGAGGCTCAGCGATCGTCGATCGCCCGCACCTCAGGACGAGGTGGTGTATGGGAAAGCCTTGACGCAGAAACGCTTCACGCCCCTGTCGTGTACCGTGGCGTTGCAATCGTGAAGCTCGTCAGGCCTTTGATTTTGCCGCATTTTCTACGACGAACCGGCATCCGCTTCGTCGGAAAATGCTCTAGTCGCCGCCCCCACCCCCGCATCCCCCGCAGCCGCCTCCGCCACTGCCGCCCCCGTCCCCACCGCTCCCGCTGCTGTCGCCGCCTCCGCTGTCGGTGACGAAGAAGCGCCGGAGCGACGCGAGTTCGGTGCCGGCGAGCGCCGCCGCGCCGCCCAAGGCAAAGGCGAACGGGATCTCGTGGCGCAGGGGCGCCCGGGCGGAGCGGGCGTGGCGTGCGCGGTGGCGTTCGAGCGCCCGCGCGCCGGCCGTCGTGCAGGTGATCGGCCGGATGTGAAGGAATGTCGCGGCGACGACCGTCGCGATCATCAGGCCGACGAGATAGCCGACCGGGCGCCCGGTGCCGGCGACCCAGGCGACCTTGGCGAGGCCGAGGGCCAGCACCAGCGCCACGGCGCCGAGCGAGACGACGAGCGTCCGGCGGCGCTGCTCGGCGCTCGGGCACAGGCCGCGCGCGGCGAGCCGCTCCGCCAGCCGCTCGGTCGGTGCGCTCAGCCTGCGCATCAGCTGGCCGCGGGTCGTCAGCCCGTCCGGCGGCCGGAAGGGCGCGAGGTCGGGCGGCAGGGCGATGCCCCGCGCATCGATCCAGATTCCCCGCGGCGGGTCGATGCGTCCCGCACCGGACGTGTGGAGGGCGAGCGCCGTCACGTCGGCCACCCGGTCAGGGCCGCCGGCGAGATAGGCGAGGTCGGGCAGGCCGAGATCCGCGTCCGGCGCCGATCGCACGGTCTGCCGGCAGCGCGCCCGCGCGACGATTCCGACGAGGAGCGCGCCGGCGGTCAACGTCCCGTCGAGCCACAGGAACGGCGGTCCCGGCCAGTCGAGGGGGTTGAGCGGCAGGGCGAGCGCCGGCCGCGGCGCGAGGAGGAGCGTCCCGGCGAGCCCCGGCAGCAGGACCCGGCCGAGGCGCGGCAGGCGGAGGATGGAACGGGGGACGACGAGCGAACGCCGCGTGTCGACGGTGCGGTAGCGCGGCCGGCGGCCGAAGCGCTCCCCCGCGCCGGGCCACAGGGCGGGATCGGGCGGGCCGAAATAGGCCTCGTGGCGGGCGAGCGTCGCGGCGTATTGCCGGGCGTAGCGGGCCTGCTCCACCGGCCCGCCGGAGGTCGGCTCATGATGGAGGGCGGTGCGCAGGACCGCCCCGCACCACACCTCCCAGTAGTCGCGCGAATAGGTGAGGTGGAGGTGCCAGACCTCGTCCACCTCCTCGCTCGGCGTGACCGGCTCGCGGCCGTTGCAGGCGAGGAAGCAGAACCGGCGATAGGCCTCGACCGCCGCCCGCGCGAAGGCGAGGGACCAGTCCCGGTCGCGGGCGAGCCGCCGGGTGAAGTCGAGGGCCCGGTCCGGGTGCTCGAACGGGTGCGCCCGGATACGCGCCCAGAGAGCGCCTTCCGCGTCCGACCAGGTTGCGGGCAGGATGCACGGCATGACACCCCCAAACGCCGACGGTGATCCCCGTCGTCAGGGTAACGCGTCCGGGTGCGGAAGGCTCGGCCGGACGCGCCCCGTCTAACCGTTCATCCGCGCGATCACCGCCACCGGCCCGCCCCCGTCCGGCCCCTGGTGCTCGGCCCCACCCGAGACGAACAGGTCCGTCCGGCCGATCGCCGCGGCGGCGACCCCGCCGACCAGCGCCCGGGCGTGGCGCGTGGCGTTGATGTCGCTGTCGTCGTTCATGATGTGGCGGCGGCCGCGGATCAGCCCGTCGCCGGTCGGCTCGGCCTTGGCGAGCAGCGCGACGACGCGCTCGGCCGCCTCGGGCGGGAGCTGGCCGGAGGCCGGCAGGCCGAGATCGGCGAGCGCGCCCTGGATCGCCGGAAGATCGATGCCGTCGCGCATCACCCGGTGGGCGATGCGCAAGGGGCCGCTCCAACCCGGCGCGTTGCCGAGCACGATCACCTCGTTGCGCATCAGCTCGATCCCCGCCGAGGCGCTGGCGCGACCCGAGAAAAGGTCGGGGCGGGTGCCGATCACGCTATCGTCGAGGGCCTCGCCCGGGATCTCGCCGAGCGCCAGCCCGATGCCGAGCGCCGAGGCGCCCCGCGACAGGCCCATCGACGCGTAGGTGTCGTGGGTGGACACGTCCTGCCCGCGGGCGGCCGCCTCCTGGATGCGGGCGCTGGTGAGGAGCGGGCACTTCACCTGGACGAAATGCACGTCGGCCGGGTCGGTCAGGCCCGCCGCCGCCATGGCGCGCGCCACCGCCGCGGCGGTCGCCCGCACCTGCGCCATGCGGCCGATCTCCTCGGGGAGAAAGTCGTCCGTGAAGGCGGTGCCGACCGCGAGCGCCGTGCCGGGACCGCCGGCCCCCTCGCGCCGGGCGACGACCAGCAGGTGGGGCGAGAGCCCGCCCTCGGTGCCGCCGGACATCACGAGCGCGACCCGCGCGCCGATCTCGGCCGGGGTGAGCCCGAGCCGGGCGCCGAGCGCGGCCTCCAGCGCCATCACGGCGAGCGACCGGGTGAAGTCGTTGACGCAGCCGTTGCCCTCGGTCTTGCCGAACACCGCGACGACCTCCTCCGGGGCGAGGGCGCCGGAGGCGAACAGGGCGTCGAGGCCCGAGACGTCGGCGGGGTGCCGGGTCGGCACGCGGAAGACGAGGCATTCGGGCATCGCGGGTCCCTGACTTTTCTTGACGGGAGGATGGATCTTGGCGGGAAGATGGGCCCGCATCGCCCTGCAACTTCGTCGCCAACCCGCGCCGATGCGCCGTCCCGGGCGGCCGACGATGCGCCGGCGCCACAAGCCTGGCCATAACCGCCGGGCGATCCCGCGGCCCGGGTAGCCGGCTTGGGGGCGGATGCGCTAGTCTGGGCTCCCGCGCCCGGGAGAGCCGCCACCCGATGCCGAACCCGTTGAGCCGCATTCGGCCCGCCGTGTCCGCACGGGCGTGCTCCCCCGCCAGTTCCTGTGCCGGGACGGCCGCGTCCTCGCGGATCGCGACGCGCGCCTGATGGGGGTCCCCTTCCCCCCGCCCGGCGCGTCCCCGCAGCGGGTGCTGATCTACTCGCACGACACGTTCGGGCTCGGCCACCTGCGCCGTGCGCGGGCGATCGCGCACGCGCTGGTGGCGGAGGCGCCGGAGCGGCGGGTGGTGATCCTGTCCGGCTCGCCGGTGAGCCACGCCTTCCGGTTCGCCCCGGGAGTGACCTGCCGGCGCCTGCCGGGCGTGACCAAGCTCGCCTCCGGCGAGTACCAGAGCCTCGGGCCCGGCCACGGCCTCGACGAGGTGGTGGCGACCCGCGCCGCCCTGATCCGCCACGTCGCCGAGCGCTTCGATCCCGACCTCTTCCTCGTCGACAAGGAGCCGGCGGGCTTCCACGGCGAGGTGCTGCCGGCGCTCCACCGGCTCAAGGCCCGCGGCTGCCGGCTGGTGCTGGGCCTGCGCGACGTCCTCGACGATCCGGACCTGCTGGCGCCCGAATGGGAGCGCAAGGGCGCGCTCGCGGTGCTGCCGCTCTACGATTCGCTCTGGGTCTACGGCCTCGAGGCGATCTACGCGCCCCTCGACGGGCTGACGCTGCCGGCGGGGGTGTCCGGGCGCCTGACCTATACCGGCTACCTCCGGCGCGAGGCGCCCGAACCCGAAGGCTCCGAGGCGGCAGCACGGGAGCCGTTCCTCCTCGTCACTCCGGGCGGCGGCGGCGACGGGGTCGAGCTGGTCGAGGCGGTGGTGCGGGCCTACGAGGCGCATCCCCTGGAGCACCCGGCGCTCGTGGTGTTCGGGCCGTTCTTCCCGGCGGCCGAGCAGGCCGACCTGAGCGCCCGCATCGCCGCCCATCCCCGGCTCTCCTCCCTCGGCTTCGATGCCCGGCTGGAGCGGTTGATGCGCCGGGCCGCCGGCGTGGTGGCGATGGGAGGCTACAACACCTTCTGCGAGATCCTGTCCTTCGATCGTCCGTCCCTGATCCTGCCGCGGGTCCGGCCCCGGCGCGAGCAGCTGATCCGGGCCCGGGCCGCCGCCCGGCTCGGCCTCGTCGGCGTGATCGAGCCCGGCGACGCCGACGAATCCACGGCGAACGAGACCGCCCGGATGGCGGAGGCGCTCGCCGCCCTGCCGCACCGGCCCGCCCCCTCCGCGCGGCCGATCCCCGGCCTCCTCGACGGCCTGCCGGCGATCCGCCGTCTCGCCGCCACCGCCGACGCCGCCTGCGTGGCGGCCGAGTAAGCCCTCCTCTCCCGAACCCCCGACCGTATGCCCCCGCTCCGCATCTCCGTCCTCGTCAAGGGCTACCCGCGCCTGTCCGAGACCTTCATCGCCCAGGAGCTGCTGGGGCTCGAGGCGCGGGGCCTCGACCTCGCGATCTGGTCGCTTCGCCGCCCGCATGACGGCGCCGTGCATCCGATGCACCGCAAGATCCGCGCGCCGGTCTCCTACCTGCCCGAATACCTCTACCAGGCGCCCTGGCGGGTGCTGCGCGGCGCCGTCTCGGCCCTGCGCCGGCCGGGCCTGTGGACCTTCCTGGCGCTCGCCCGCCGCGACCTCGCCCGGGACTTCACCGCCAATCGCGGCCGGCGCCTCGGCCAGGCCCTGGTGCTGGCCCGCGAGTTGCCGGCACAGACCGACCACATCCACGTCCACTACCTGCACACCCCGGCCTCCGTGGCACGCTACGCCGCCGCGCTGACCGGGCGGCGATGGAGCGCCTCGGCCCACGCCAAGGACATCTGGACCACGCCGGACTGGGAGCTCGCGGGCAAGCTCGACGATCCCCGCCTCGCCTTCGCGGTGACCTGCACGGCGGCGGGCGCGGCGCGGCTGCGCGAGGTCGCGGCCGGGCCGGACCGGGTCTCGCTCGTCTATCACGGCCTCGACCTGTCGCGGTTTCCCCCTCCCCCGGAGTCCCGCCCGGCGCGGGACGGGTCGGACCCGGCCGATCCCCTGCGGGTCGTCAGCGTCGGCCGCGCGGTGGCGAAGAAGGGGTTCGACGACCTTCTGGACGCCCTCGCGGCCCTGCCGCCGGACCTGCACTGGCGCCTCGCCCATGTCGGCGGCGGCGAGGAGCTGGCGGCGTTGCGGGCCAAGGCCGCCGCGCTCGGCCTCGGCCAGAAGGTGGTCTTCCTGGGAGCGAAACCCCAGCCCGAGGTGGTGGCGCTCCTGCGCGAGGCCGACCTGTTCGTGCTGCCGGCCAAGCGCGCGCCCTCGGGCGACCGGGACGGGCTGCCCAACGTGATCATGGAGGCGGCCTCGCAGGGGCTCTGCGTCGTCGCGACCGACTTCGCCGGCATCCCCGAATTCCTGCGCGACGGGATCGAGGGCCGGCTGGTGCCGCCGGGCGACTGGGGCGCGCTCTCGAACGCCGTCAACCTGCTGGCCCGCGATCCCGCCGAGCGGACCCGCCTCGCCGCCGCGGCGCTCGCCCGCCTCGAGGCCGAGTTCGGCGCCGAGGCCGGGTTCGACACCGTCGCGCGCCTGCTCGGCGACGCGGCCCGGCGATGACCCGCGTCGCCTTCTACGCGCCGCTCAAGGCCCCGGACCACCCGGTGCCCTCCGGCGAGCGCACGATGGCGCGGCTTCTCCTGCGGGCGCTGGCGGCGGCGGGCTTCGGCCCGGAGGTCGCCAGCGCCCTGCGCACCCGCGATCCCGGCGGGGCGCGGCATCCGGGCGTGAGGGAGGAATCGCTGGCCGAGGCCGGACGCCTGATCGCCGCCTGGTCTTCCGACCCGCCCGCGCTCTGGTTCACCTACCACGTCTACTACAAGGCGCCGGACTGGATCGGCCCGGCGGTCGCCGCGGCGTTCGGCATCCCCTACGTGGTGGCGGAGGGGTCGCGTTCGCCCAAGCGCGCGAACGGCCCGCACGCGCTGGGCCATGCGGGCGCGGAGGCGGCGCTCGATGCCGCCGACCTGATCCTGGTGATGAACCGCCGCGACCGGCCGGCGCTCGAGGCCGCGCGGCCGGCGCGCCAGGGGCTGGCGGAACTGCCGCCCTTCCTCGACTTGGCGGAGTGGCCGACCGGAGCGGCCGACCGGGTGCGCGGTCCCCTGCGCCTCCTCACCGTCGCGATGATGCGCGAAGGCGACAAGCTCGCCTCCTACCGGCTGCTGGCCGAGGCGCTGGCGCGGCTCGGCGACCTCGACTGGACCCTCGACGTCGCCGGCGACGGTCCGGCCGCGGCGGCGGTGACGGACCTGCTCGCCCCGTTCGGCGCCCGGGTGCGCCGGCACGGCGCGGTGGCGCCCGATGCGCTCTCGACCCTCTACGCCACCGCCGACCTCCTGGTCTGGCCGGCCGTCAACGAGGCCTACGGCATGGCGCTCCTGGAGGCGCAGGCCCATGGCTGCCCGGTGGTGGCCGGCGCCTATGGCGGCGTGCCGGACGTGGTGCGGGACGGGCTGACCGGCCGGGTGACGCCCCCCGGCGACGCGGCCGCCCTCGCCGCCGCGATCCGCACCCTCGCCGACCGACCCGACCGGCTCGCCGCGATGCGCGCGGGCGCCCTCGCCTTCGTGCGCGAGGAGCGCAGCCTCGACCGGGCCGCCGCGATCCTGCGCGACACGCTCTCCCCCCTCCTGCAGGCACCCCGGGCATGAGCCGGATCCTGATCGCCGTCACGCACCTGCTGGGCGCCGGGCACCTGACCCGGGCGGCCGCCCTGGCGCGGGCCTTCGCGGGCGCCGGCCACGCGGTGACGCTGGTGTCGGGCGGGATGCCCGCGGCCCTGCCGCGCCTCGACGGCGTGCGCCTGGTGCAGCTGCCGCCCCTGCGCATCGTCGGCACCGCCTTCACCACGCTGCTCGATCCCGACGGCGCGCCCGTGTCGGCGGAGCGCCTGGCCGCGCGCCGCGACGGCCTCGTCGCCGCCTTCGCCGAGGCCGCACCCGACGCGGTGATCACCGAGCTCTACCCGTTCGGACGCCGGGTGCTGGCACCGGAATTCGAGGCGCTGGTCGAGGCCGTGCGGGCGGCCGTTCCCCGCCCCCTGCTCCTCGCGTCGATCCGCGACATCCTGGCGACCCCGAGCCGCCCGGATCGCATCGCCGCCACCCATGCGCGCCTGACCGCCTACGACGCCGTGCTGGTCCACGGCGATCCCGCCTTCCTGCCGCTCGACGCCTCCTGGCCGGTCACGCCGGATCTGGCCCCGCGCCTGCGCTACACCGGCTACGTCGACGACGGCGAGGCCGTGCCCGCGCCGAACGGTCCGCGATCCGGCATCGTCGTCTCGGGCGGGTCGAGCGCCGCCGGCCTGCCGCTGCAGGAAGCCGCGGTCGCCGCCGCCATCCTCACGCCCGGCCTGTCCTGGCGCATCCTCGTCGGCCGCGCCGTGCCCGAGCCGGCCTTCGCCGCCCTGCGGGACGCCGCGCCCGCGAACGCGGTGGTCGAGCGGGCGCGGCCGGATTTCCGCGCGCTGCTCGCCGGGGCGGCGCTGTCCGTCAGCCAAGCCGGCTACAACACCGTGCTCGACCTCCTGCGGAGCGGCTGCCCGGCCGTGCTGGTGCCGTTCGAGGCCGGCCACGAGACGGAGCAGCGCCTGCGCGCCGACACCCTCGCGGCCCACGGCCTCGCCCGGGTGCTGCCGGAGGGCGCGCTGACGGCCGAGAGCCTGGCCGGGGCGGTCCAGGCCGCTCCGCTGCCGGGCGTGCGCCACGCCATCGCGTGCGACGGGGCACGGCGGAGCGTGGCGATCGTCGCGGCGATGCGGGATGGCGCCGGTTCCCATCTCAGCCTTCCTCCATCCATCGACTTCACTCCCCTCACCGAGGCGCTGGACCGCGCCGCGGGCGAAGGCCGCGCGATCGCGCTCTGGTGGCGCGACGACGACGCGGTCGCCCACACCCCGGCCCTCGATCGCCTGCTCGCCCTGGCGGCCCGCACCGGCTGGCCGGTGGCGCTCGCCGCGGTGCCGGCCCGGGCCGAGCCGTCGCTGGCGGCGCGGCTCGCCGACGAAGCCGGGGTCGACCTCCTGGTCCACGGTCTCGCCCACGCCGACCACGCCCCGCCGGGCGCCAGGAAGGCCGAGTTCGGCCCCCACCGCCCCCTCGCGGTCTTGCGGGCCGACGCCGCCGAGGCCCTGGCGCTCGCCCGCGCCCGCCTCGGCCCCCGCCTGCTGCCGGTGCTGGTGCCGCCCTGGAACCGTCTCGCCCCCGACCTGCCCGGGATTCTGCCGGGGATCGGCTATCGCGGCCTCTCGGCCGCAGCCCCCGTCGCCCCGGTGCCCGGCCTGGTCCAGGCCCATGCGGCGGTTGACCCGGTGGCCTGGCGCTCCGGCGGCGGGCTCGCCGACCCGGACGGCGTGATCGACCGGGCGGCCGCGGCGGTCGCGGGCGGCGGCCCGGTCGGGCTCCTCACCCATCACCTCGTGCAGGACGACGCGACCTGGGCGTTCTGCGCCCGTTTCCTCGACCGCCTCGCGGATCGTGCGGCCAAAAGCTGGCCTCCGACAATATCGCGCGCCGCCGCATTGTTTGCGAACCCGCCGCTGCCCGTGTCACAACCGGGCCCTATCTTCCGCGGTGATCCGGGGGCGCCCCCGCCCCGAGAGGACAGCACGGCATCAGGATGACGGCTCCGCTCCTGTCGATCCGCGACCTCCGGGTCGATTTCTCGACCGATTCCGGCGCGTTCCGGGCGGTCGACGGCCTGTCCCTCGACGTGCCGGCGGGCCGCACCGTGGCGCTCGTCGGTGAGTCGGGCTCGGGCAAGTCGGTCACCGCGCAGGCGATCCTGCAGATCCTGCCGAAGGTCGCGCGGATCTCTGGCGGGAGCATCCGCCTCTCCGATCCGGCGGGTCCCGCCGGCGGCACCGACATCGCGGCGCTCAAGGCCGATTCCGCCCGCATGCAGGCCCTGCGCGGCGGGCGCATCGCGATGATCTTCCAGGAGCCGATGACCTCGCTGTCGCCGCTCCACACCGTCGGCGACCAGGTCACCGAGGCCCTGCGCCTCCACGCCGACGTCTCGGCCGACCAGGCCAGGGCGAGGGCGATCGAGGTGTTCGACCGCGTCGGCTTCCCGGATCCGAAGCGGGCGCTCGTCACCTACCCGTTCGAATTGTCCGGGGGGCTGCGCCAGCGCGCGATGATCGCGATGGCGCTGATCACGAGGCCGGCGCTCCTCATCGCCGACGAGCCGACCACGGCGCTCGATGTCACCACGCAGGCACAGATCCTGGAGCTGATGCGCGAGCTGCAGGCCGAGACCGGCATGGCGATGCTGCTCATCACCCACGACCTCGGGGTGGTGGCGAACATGGCCGACGACGTGGTGGTGATGTATCGCGGCCGGGTGATGGAGGCGGGCTCGCGGGAGGAGATCTTCCGCCATCCCGGCCATCCCTACCTCAAGGCCCTGATGCGGGCGGTGCCGCGCTTCCACATGGCGCCCGGCGAGCGGCTGACCCCGATCCGCGAGGTGAGGAGCGCGGTGCTCGCCCGCAAGGCCGGCGAGCCGCACCGGCCCGATCCGGCCGGACCGCTCCTGGCCATCGAGGGCGTGCGCAAGTCCTTCACCCTGCGCTCGGGCTGGTTCAAGGGGAAGACCCGCACCATCAACGCCGTCAACGGCGTGTCCTTGAGCCTGCATCCGGGCCGAACGCTCGGCCTCGTCGGCGAGTCGGGCTGCGGCAAGACCACCCTGTCGAAGGTGGTGATGCGGGCCCTGCGGCCGGACGCCGGCACCGTGACCTTCGACGACGGCTCGGGGCGCGGCCCCCGCGACGTCTTCGCCCTCAAGGACCGGGAGCTGAAGGATTTTCGCCGGGCGGTCCAGTTCGTGTTCCAGGACCCGTTCTCGTCGCTCAACCCGCGCATGACGGTCTACGAGCTCCTGACCGAGCCCCTGCGCATCCACGGCGTCGGCACCGCCGACGAGCGCTACGAGCGCGCCAAGGAACTCCTGGACATGGTCGGGCTCGACCAGGCGTCCCTGCGGCGCTACCCGCATGCCTTCTCGGGCGGCCAGCGCCAGCGCCTCGGCATCGCCCGGGCGCTCGCCCTGAAGCCCCGGGTGCTGCTCTGCGACGAGCCGGTCTCGGCCCTCGACGTCTCGGTCCAGGCGCAGGTGCTCAACCTCCTGAAGGACCTGCAGGCGAGCCTCGGCGTCTCGTACCTGTTCGTCTCCCACAACCTCGCGGTGGTCGACTACATCGCCGATACGATCGCCGTCATGTGCCGGGGCTACATCGTCGAGGAGGCGTCGAAGGACGCGCTCTTCAAGAACCCAGCCCACCCCTACACCCGGGCGCTCCTCGCCGCCGTGCCCGAGCCCGACCTCGACCACCCCCTCGACCTGAAACTCCTGATGAGCGACCGGTTCTCCGACCCGGCGAGCTGGCCCGAGCCCTACCGACTCACCGGCGGCGCGGCCGGCACCATGACCGAGATCGAGCCCGGGCACCGCGTCCGGGTCGCCGGCCCGGCGAGCCGGCAAGCTGCCTGAACCACGCCGCCCGACCTGACGTACGAGACCCCGATAGAGCCCCCGATGTCGAACGGTGCCGCCCTCCGCCCCCACCCCCTCGTCGAGCGGCTCCGCCGCCGCTTCCTCGGCCGCCTGTTCGACCGCCTCGGCTACGATCTCGTCCCGGCGGTGTCGGACTGGAACCACCGCCCGCTCTCCGGGCCGGAGACCGACGCGCTGATCGCCGCCGCCGCCGCGCGCCTCGACGCGGACCTGGCGCAGGCCGGGCTCGCCCTGCCGGGCGGCGCGGCATCCGCGGTCGCGACCTTCTGGGACCTTATCGCGACGGCGCCGGTCGCGCAGAAGCGCGGCGGCAACGGCTTCAACGGCGCGCTCCAGCTCTACGTGCTGATGCGGGCGCTCGCCCCCGAGGTGATCGTCGAGTCGGGGGTGTTTCGCGGGCTGACCACCTGGGTGATGCGCCAGGCCTGCCCGCAGGCCGAGATCTTCTGCTTCGATCCCGACCTCTCGGGCCTGCGCTACCGCGATCCGCGCGCGCGCTACCACGCCGTCGACTGGTCGACCGTGAGCCTGCCGCGCCTCGACCCGGACCGGGCGGTGGGCTTCTTCGACGACCACATCAGCCAGGCCCGCCGGGTGCTGGAGGCCCGCGAGCGCGGCCTGACGCGCCTCGTCTTCGACGACGACGCCGCCGCCCACCGGCTCCACGCCCACGGCGGGCCCGCCTTCCCGACCATCGCGATGCTGACCGCCCCCCGCTCCGGCGAGCCGGTGCGCTGGCGCCGCAACGGCCGCGAGTTCGTCTACCGGCCCGACGACCCGGAGGCGGAAGGAGCCCGCGCGGCGATCGCCGCCACCCACGCCTTCGACGACCTGCACGCCGCGACCGGCTACTCGCCCACCCGCATCACCTGGGTGCGCCTGCACGGGAGGGACGGGACATGACGATTGGGATCCGACGCCCTTTCACACGCACTGCCGTTCTGGCCATTTTGCTACCCTTGCTCGGTAGCACGGCCCTCGCCGAATCCCCGTCCGACCGCCTGCCCAAGCAACCCCTGGTCGTCGATCCCGTCGCCCACGGCCGCCAGGTCGGCAAGCCGGGCGGCGACCTCGTCACCCTGGTCTCGAAGGCCCGGGACATCCGCTACATCTCGACCTACAGCTACACCCGCCTCGTCGGCTACGACGAGACGCTGGGGCTGAAGGCCGACATCCTCGAAAAATTCGAGAACGACGGCGACAAGGTCTATACCTTCACGATCCGCGACGGCCATCGCTGGTCCGACGGCCAGCCCTTCACCGCCGAGGACATCCGCTATTGGTGGGAGGACGTGGCGCTCAACAAGGAGCTGAGCCCGTCCGGCCCGCCGGAATTCATGCTGGTCGACGGGCAGCTGCCGCGCTTCGAGGTGCTCGACCCGCTGCACGTCCGCTTCACCTGGGACAAGCCGAACCCGCGCTTCCTGCCGGAGCTCGCCTCCCCGCGCGATCCCTTCATCTACCGTCCGGCGCACTACCTGAAGAAGTTCAACGTCAAGTACACGCCCAAGGCCGAGATCGAGCCCCTGGTGAAGCAGGCTAAGGTCAAGGGCTGGGCGGCGCTGCACAACCGGCTCGACGCGATGTTCGAGCAGACCAACCCCGACCTGCCGACCCTCCAGCCCTGGCGCGTGACCAACACCGCGCCCGCCGCCCGCTTCGTCTTCGTGCGCAATCCCTACTACCACCGGGTCGACACCAACGGGCAGCAGCTGCCCTATCTCGACAAGGTCAACATGGACGTGGCCGCCGGGGGCCTGCTCGCCGCCAAGGCCAATGCCGGCGAGGCCGACCTCCTGTTTCGCGGCCTCAACATGGAGGACATCCCGATCCTGCGCGAGGGCGAGCGCGCCAAAGGGTACCGGACCCACCTCTGGCCGACCGCCCGCGGCTCGGAGCTGGCGCTCTACCCCAACATGACCGTCACCGACCCGGTCTGGCGCGCGCTCAACCGCGACCTGCGCTACCGCCGCGCGCTGTCGCTCGCCATCGACCGGCGCACCCTCAACAACGCCCTGCTGTTCGGGCTCGGCACCGAGGGCAACGACACGGTGGTCGAGGAGAGCCCGCTCTACCGGCCGGAATACCGTACCCTCAATGCCGGCTACGACCCGGGGCAGGCCTCCCGGCTCCTCGACGAGATCGGCCTGACCCGGCGCAACGGCGCCGGCATCCGCCTCCTGCCCGACGGGCGCGAGCTCGAGATCGTGGTCGAGACCGACGGCGAGAGCAGCATGCTCACCGACGGGCTCACCCTGATCTCGGAGTTCTGGCGCGAGGTCGGCGTCAAGCTGTTCGTCAAGCCGCAGGACCGCACGGTATTGCGCAACCGCGCCTATTCGGGCGCCGCCGTGATGGTGGCCGCGCAAGGGCTCGACCTCGCGATGCCGACCGCCGACATGTCCCCCGACGAGCTCGCCCCGGTCCACCAGGACACCTATGCCTGGCCGAAATGGGGCCAGTACGTCGAGACCAAGGGCAAGGAGGGGGAGGCCTGCGACATCCCCGCCGCCAAGGTGCTGATCGACCTCAACGCCCGCTGGATGGCCACCGCCGACAACGCCGAGCAGGCGAAGATCTGGGGCGAGATGCTGCGGAACCGGGCCGAGAACCAGTGGGTGATCGGCACCGTCTCGGGGGCGCTGCAGCCGGTCGTGGCCAAGACCCGGCTGCGCAACGTCCCCGACAAGGAGACCTACAGCTGGAAGCCGACCGCCCTGATCGGCATCTACCGCATGGACGAGTTCTACTGGGGCCCGACCCCGAAGGAGGCCGCGCGGTGATCCGCTACCTCGCCCGCCGCCTCCTCACCATGGCGGCCACGCTCCTCGTCATTTCGGCGCTGGTCTTCGTCATCATCAAGCTGCCACCCGGCGACTTCCTCACCAACCAGATCGCCGAGCTGCGCTCGCAGGGCGAGGCGGCGTCCGTCGCCAAGGCGCAATTCCTGATGCAGCAATACGGCCTCGACCGTCCGGTCTGGGAGCAGTACCTGCGCTGGATCGGGCTGTGGCCCAATCCCGAGGGCGCCTTCAACGGGCTGATCCAGGGCAACTGGGGCTGGTCGTTCGAGTACGATCGCCCGGTGCGCGAGGTGGTGGGCGATGCGCTCTGGCTCACCCTCGTGGTCAATCTCGCCGTGGTGGTGTTCGTCCACCTCGTCTCGATCCCGATCGCGATCTACTCGGCGACGCGGCAATACTCGCTCGGCGACTATGTGGCGACCTTCATCGGCTATATCGGGCTCGCCACCCCGTCCTTCCTCCTGGCGCTGGTGATGCTGTTCTACGCCAACCGCTGGTTCGGCGTGTCGATCGGCGGGCTCTACGACAGCGCCTATGCCGGCCAGCCCTGGACCTGGGAGAAGGTCCGCTCGCTCATGGCCCACCTCGTCGTGCCGACCCTGGTGATCGGGCTTGGGGGCACCGCCGCGATGATCCGGCGGATGCGCGCCAACCTCCTCGACGAACTCGGCAAGCAGTACGTCGTCACCGCCCGCGCCAAGGGCCTGCCGCCGACCCGGGCGCTGATCAAGTACCCGTTCCGGATGTCGCTCAACCCGTTCATCGCCGATATCGGCAACCTCCTGCCGCACCTGATCTCGGGCTCGGTGCTGGTGTCGCTGGTGCTGAGCCTGCCGACCGTCGGGCCGATCCTGCTCGCCGCCCTCAAGAGCCAGGATCAGTTCCTGGCCGGGTTCATCCTGATGTTCGTGGCGATGCTCACGGTGATCGGCATGCTGATCTCCGACCTGCTGCTCGCCTGGCTCGATCCGCGCATCCGCCTCGGAGGGGACGGCCGATGAACCTGGAGTTGCGCGACCGGCCGCCCCACTACGTCGATCCCGCGCCCTTCGACCCCGGCCGCACCGAACCGGTGGGGGCGGAGAGCAGTGCCGTCGACCGCGCCTCGTCCTGGCGCCTGACCTGGTGGAAGTTCCGCAAGCACCGGGTCGCGGTGGCGGCGGGGCTGATCCTGATCGCGTTCTACGCCCTGATCCCGTTCGTCGAGGTGATCGCGCCCTACAACCCGGCCAAGCGCCACGGCGACTTCCTCTACGCGCCGCCGCAATCGATCCACCTCTTCCACGAGGGCCGGTTCGTCGGGCCCTACACCCATCCCTACCATTTCACCTTCAACATCGAGACCTTCCACCGCGACTACACGGTGGACCGCAGGACAGTGCAGCCGCTGCGCTTCCTCTGCCGGGGCGACGCCTATGCCTTCTGGGGCCTGATCGACACCGACTGGCACCTCGTCTGCCCGCCCGAGAACGGCACGATGTTCCTGCTCGGCACCGACCGGCTCGGGCGCGATCTCCTCTCGCGGATCGTCTCGGGCACCCGGATCTCGCTCACGGTGGGCCTCGTCGGCATCGCGGTGTCGTTCGCGCTGGGGCTCTTCTTCGGCGGGCTCGCCGGCTATCTCGGCGGCTGGGTCGACAACGTGATCCAGCGGGTGATCGAGATCCTGCGCTCGCTGCCCGAATTGCCGCTCTGGCTCGCGCTCTCGGCGGCTTTGCCGCCGAACTGGAGCCCGATCCTGGTCTTCTTCGGCATCACGCTGATCCTCGGGCTCCTCGACTGGCCGGGCCTCGCGCGGGCGGTACGCTCGAAGCTCCTGGCCCTGCGCGAGGAGGATTACGTCCGCGCCGCCGAGCTGATGGGCGCCTCGAAGACCCGGATCATCGCCCGGCATCTGATCCCGAACTTCATGAGCCACCTGATCGCCTCGGCGACGCTGTCGATCCCCTCGATGATCCTCGGCGAGACCGCGCTGTCGTTCCTCGGCCTGGGCCTGCGCCCGCCGGTGACGAGCTGGGGCGTGCTCCTCAACGAGGCGCAGAACCTCGCCGCGGTGCAGCTCCATCCCTGGCTGCTGGCGCCGATCCTGCCGGTGGTGATCGTGGTACTGGCCTTCAACTTCCTGGGCGACGGCCTACGCGACGCTGCCGATCCGTACCACTAGAGAGCTTCACGATCGCGTTGCAATCGCGAAGGTCTCTCCGTCTTTGTCAGGTCGCATTTTCTGCGACGAACTGGTTTCCACTTCGTCGGAAAATGCTCGAGCGATGCGCGAACGCCCCGCCTCCCGGCTCCTCGTCCTCGACGGCGAGGACCGGCTGCTCCTGTTCCGTTTCGCCTTCCGCGGCGGGGCGCTCGCCGGCGAGGAATACTGGGCGACGCCGGGCGGCGGCGTCGAGCCCGGCGAGAGCTTCGCCGAGGCCGCGATCCGGGAATTGCGGGAGGAGACCGGGCTGACCTGCCCGGAGACGGCGCCCGAGGTCGGTGCCTGCCGCTTCGTCATGCGGATGCAGGACGGCGAATGGGTCCGGGCGGAGGAGCGCTTCTTCGCGTTGCGGGCGGGGACCGATCCCCTCTCCCGCGACGGCTGGACGGAGAACGAGGTCGAGGTCCTGGCCGAGCACCGCTGGTGGTCGCGGACCGAGCTCGCGGTACCGCCGATGCAGGTCTACCCCCAGGACATCCTGGCCTATTACGACGCGGCGCGCTCCGCCCTGGAGGGTCCCGCGTAAAGCCGCGGGACCGAAAGGAGGCTCCGCCGCTAGAGAGCGGCCTCCTCGGCGTCGAGCGAGGCGAGTTCGGTGCGCGCCTGCGAGATCAGGCGGGCATGCTGGAGCTGGAGGGCGCGGCTGTTGGCGCCCAGGCCCGCGGAGGAGCGGATCTCGGCGAGCGTCCGCTCGTAATCCTCGAGCTGGGCCTCGAGGCGGCGGCGGCGTTCGTTGAGGGTATGGGGCATTCCGGGTTCCCTTGGTGGGCGGGCCCGCGCGGTGACGGGCCGGCCATGAGCCAAGCTTGGGCCGCCGGAACGGCCAAGCTCTACCAACCATGGTCACGGATGCGGCGACAATGCGGCACGGCCGCCCCGCATGGGGCGACCGCCTAATCGGTGTGGCTTAAGTCCCTCGGCTCAGAAGCCGCGGTAGTAGCCGCGCGGGCCGTAGCCGTAGCCGCGATGGCCCCAGTGGCGGTGCCCGAAGTGGCGCGGGCCGCGGAAGCCGTAGCCGGGGCCGAAATGGCGACGGTGGCCGTAGCCGTAGCCGCGGTGGCCCCAGTGGCGGTGACGGCCGTAATAGCCGTACTGCGCCCAGGCGGTCGGCGCGGAGGTCGCCGCCGGGGCGGCGCTCTCGCTCAGCGGAGCGGCGCTCGCGCCCTGCGGCATGGCGGCCGCGCCGCCCAGGATCAGTCCGGCCGCCAGAATCACGGTCTTCAGCACGTCGTCGGTCCTACTCATGCAAGAAGGCCTCCCGGGAGAGGCGGTCGCCTCGCGATCGAGGCATGGACGGCTGAAACGCACGGAGGCGGGAAAGCGTTGCGCCCGCTCCGTCGGATGGTGAACGGGACCGATCGTCGATCGAACGGATCCCGGCCCACCCTCAGGCGATCTTGAGCGTCATGTCGACCACCCGGGCGTTGGTCGCCCCCTTCACCAGCGCGATGCCGTGCTCGCAATTCTCGCGGCGGACGTAGCCCTCGCCCGAATCGGCCACCACCTCGCCGTTCTCGGCCCGCAGGCGCCAGCGCCACTCGCCCTTGCCGTCGCGATAGAGTTCGAAGCGCATCGGCGGTCTCCTGCCTGGATGACATGAGGGATGGAGATGGGGCCGAATGGACTGACGACAACGCCGAGAGGCCGGAGAGCCTGACGCCATGTCATCATGGTGCCGCGTCGCGGCAGCGTCCTCCGCGTCCGCGGGACGGACCCGTTCGCCACCAAGCCGAATCTCGCGCGGGTCGACGTCGCCATCGTCACCAGGGGAAAGACGCTCGACGGCGCGGTGGACGCCCATGGTGATCCCACCCGGCGCGTCCAGGAGATTCTCAAATCGCTCGAGACCGCCGGCATGACGGTCGAGACGAGCGTTTTTCGCCTGAACCGGGAATCCGAGCCGTACCGCATGGCTGACAACCCGAATCCGAAGCCGCCGAATCAGCCGTTCACCGCCATCACGGAGATGACCCTGACCGTGCCATCCGTCGGAACCGTCGACGAGGCGGTCAACCGGCTGGCGGCGAGCGGAGTCGTCGAGGTCCGCAAGATCACCGACGCGGTCGCCTCGGAGCGGCAGGCCCTGAACGAGGCACGGCGTGCCGCCGTGCTCGATGCCCGCGAGCAGGCGCGCATCTATGCCGAGGCCGCGGAGCTGAAGCTGGTGGAGATCACCGAGATCACCGACGGCGAGGCCTCGCCGCCGGACGGCTATGCCGACATGCCACGCCCCCGCGTCGCCCGGATCATCCCGCCGGCGGTTGTCACCTTCTCCGCCGCCGTGACGATCCGCTGGCGGATCGCGCCACGCTGACGCAGCGCCCGAAACGAAAGACGCCCGCGCTCCTGTCCGGAGCGCGGGCGTCTCAACTTTCAGTGCGGATCAGGCCGTTCAGCGCGGGGCGCGGTCGAGCCAGCCGATCGCGCGGCCGTCACGGTTGCCGCCGCCACCCGCCGGACGCTGCTGGCGGTTGCCGTCGGTGCGCTGGCCACCCTGGGGACGGCCCTGGCCCTGGCCCTGCGCCCGGCCCTGACGACCCTCCTGGCCGCCGCGGCCGTCGTTGGCGCGGGGCTCGCGGTGCTCCTGCGGACGGCCGGCGCCGTGGCGCGGCTGGCCCTGACGGCCGGCCGGCTGGCCCTGGCGCCCACCGGGCTGCTGGCCCTGGCGGCCGCCGCCGGGACGCTGGCCGCGCGGGCCCGAGCCGGGCTGGCGCCGGTCGCGCTCGGCCTCGGCCACGGCCTGGGCGGCTTCCTCGCGGCTCGGGGGCACGAAGCCCTCGGGGATCGCCATCACCGGCACCTTCTGGCGGGTCAGGCGCTCGATGTCGCGCAGGTAGGCCTTCTCCTCGTCGTTGCAGAACGAGATGGCCAGACCGTCCTTGCCGGCGCGCGCGGTGCGGCCGATGCGGTGGACGTAGGCCTCCGGCACGTTCGGCAGGTCGAAGTTGACGACGTGGGACACGCCGTCGACGTCGATGCCGCGGGCGGCGATGTCGGTCGCCACCAGCACCCGGCAGGTGCCCGCCCGGAAGGCGGCGAGCGCCCGCTCGCGCTGCGGCTGCGACTTGTTGCCGTGGATCGCCGCCGAGCCGATGCCGTCGCGCTCGAGGCCCCGCACCACGCGGTCGGCGCCGTGCTTGGTGCGGGTGAAGACCAGCACCCGGTCGATCGACTGGTCGCGCAGGATGGTGGCGAGCAGCGACTGCTTCGAGCCGGTCGGCACGAAGACGACCTTCTGGTCGACCCGCTCGGCGGTGGTGGCGACCGGGGTCACCGCGACCTGGACCGGGTTCTTCAGGTACTGGTCGGCGAGGCCGGCGATGTTCTTCGGCATGGTGGCCGAGAAGAACAGGCTCTGGCGCTGGGCCGGCAGCAGCTTCACGATCCGCTTGAGGGCGTGGATGAAGCCGAGGTCGAGCATCTGGTCGGCCTCGTCGAGGACGAGGAACTCGACGCCGTCGAGAGTCAGCGAGCGGCGGTCGATCAGGTCGAGGAGCCGGCCCGGGGTGGCGACCAGCACGTCGACGCCGTTCGCCAGCACCCGCTCCTGGCGGCCGATGGTGACGCCGCCGAACACCACCGTGGTGGTGAGCTTCAGGAACTGGCCGTATTCCTTGAAGCTGTCGGCGATCTGGCTGGCGAGCTCACGGGTGGGCGCGAGCACCAGCACGCGGCAGCTGCGGCGCGGCGCGGGCTTCGACGGGCTCTCGCTGGCAAGACGGTGCAGGATCGGCAGCGCGAAGGAGGCGGTCTTGCCGGTGCCGGTCTGCGCGATGCCGCACAGGTCCTTGCCCTGCATCGCCGGCGGGATCGCCTGGGCCTGGATCGGGGTCGGCGTGACGTAACCGGCCTGGGCAAGCGCCTTCAGGATCGGCGCCGCGAGGCCGAAATCGGTGAACTGGGTCAAGGGAATCTTCTTGAATTTTGGCAGCGGGATCGCCGCAAGGCGCGCGCAACGCACGGCCTTCATCGCGATCCGATGTCAGGAGACCGCCCGCGTGATGGAGCGATCCAAGGGACGAGCGATTAAGAGAGGGCCGGGCCTGCCGCGCAGGTGCCGCGGCGAAATCCGTCACGCAGCCCTCTCGAGCGGGCCACGATCGGCCGCTGACGCTGCAATCCGCCATATGGCGTTGTGCGGGTGCGAAGTCAATCGCCGGGCGCGGTGCAGCATGGGACGGCCTCCCCTGCACCCGGCGCGCGGCTTGCGCCCCGGCCCCCTGGGATCGATGCTGCGGCCGGGCATCCGCCGGGTGCGCCAGCCCGGAGCCCATTCGTGACGCCTCGTCATCCCGCACTCGCCCGCGCCGAGGCCTTCGCGCAGAGCTACGGCCTGCGCCGGCCGCTGCTGCTCGCGCCGATGGCCGGGGCCTGCCCGCCGGCGCTCTCGGTGGCGGTGATGCGGGCGGGCGGGCTCGGAGCCTGCGGGGCGCTGCTGATGCAGCCCGCCGCGATCCTGGCCTGGGCCGAGGCGGTGCGGGCGGCCGGCCCGTTCCAGATCAACCTGTGGATCCCCGATCCCGCCCCCGTCCGCGACCCCGGGCACGAGGCGCGCCTGCGGACATTCCTGGGCGGCTTCGGTCCCGCCGTGGCGCCGAAGGCGGGCGACGCGACGCCGCCGGACTTCTTCGCCCAGTGCGAGGCGGTGATCGAAGCCCGGCCCCGGATCGTCTCCTCCATCATGGGGCTCTACCCGCCGGATATCGTCGCGCGGTTCAAGGCGAGCGGCATCGCCTGGTGGGCCACCGTCACGACGGTGGCGGAGGCGCTGGCCGCCGAGGCGGCCGGCGCCGACGCGGTGGTGGCGCAGGGCGCCGAGGCCGGCGGACACCGCGGCAGCTTCGATCCGGCGAAGGCCGAACTGGCCGCAATCGGCCTGATGGCGCTGCTGCCGGCGGTGGTCGACGCTGTGCGGATTCCGGTGATCGCCACCGGCGGCATCGCCGATGCCCGTGGGGCGGCGGCGGCCCTGCTGCTCGGCGCCAGCGCCGTGCAGGCCGGCACCGGATTCCTGCGCTGCCCCGAGGCCGGGATTTCCGCCCCTTGGGCCGACGCTCTCGGCCGGGCCCGTCCCGAGGATACGCGGCTGACGCGCGCCTTCAGCGGCCGCGCCGGCCGCAGCCTCGCGACCGAGTACGTCGCGGCCGCCGCGGCGCCGGATGCCCCGGCGCCCGCCCCCTACCCCGTCCAGCGCGGTCTGACGCAGGCGATGCGCGAGGCGGCGGCGAAGACGGGCGACCTTGCCCGCATGCAGGCCTGGGCCGGGCAGGCGGCGGGGCTGGCGCAAGCGGTGTCGGCGGGCGAGGTGTTGGGCGGAATCTGGAGAGGGGTGGAGGAGACGTTGGGCTGAGTCTCACTCCTCCGCCGCCAGCGGCTTCGCCACATCCTCCAGCGATTTCCGCTCCGCCGCCACGCCCCAGATCCCCGCGACGATCCCGGCCGCGATCATCAGCACCGAGGCCAGCAGGTAGCCGCCGAAGATGGCGTTGCGCGAATGCCCCTCGATCAGCACCCCGAACAGGGCCGGCCCCGCCGCTCCGACCGAGGTGCCGACCGCGTAGAACAGCGCGATGGCGAGCGCCCGGATCTCGAGCGGAAACACCTCGCTCACCGTGAGGTAGGCCGAGCTCGCCGCCGCCGAGGCGAAGAAGAACACCGCCATCCAGCACACGGTCAGGGTCGTCGCGGTGACGATCTCCTGCTGGAACGCCCACCCGCTCAACGCCAGCAGCACCCCCGACATCCCGTAGGTCGCGGCGATCATGGGTTTGCGGCCGAGCGTGTCGAACAGCCGCCCGAGCAGCACCGGACCGAAGAAGTTGCCGGCGGCGAAGGGCAGGATGTACCAGCCGACCCCGTCCGCCGGCACTTTGTAGAAGTCGATCAGGATCAGCGCGTAGGTGAAGAAGATCGCGTTGTAGAAGAACGCCTGCGCCGACATCAGCGCGAGGCCGACCCAGGCCCGCTGCCGGTAGGCCTTGAGGGCGGCAAGCACCTCGGCGAGCGGCGTGTGGCTGCGCTGGCGCAGCCGCGCCTTCGGGAACGGGCCTTCGGTGAGGGTGTGGCCCTCGGCGCGGAAGCGCGCCTCGATCCCGGCGACCAGGGCCTCGGCCTCCTCGTGGCGGCCATGCGTCATCAGCCAGCGCGGGCTCTCGGGGATCCAGGTGCGCAGAAAGAGGATCACGAGCCCGAGGAAGGCGCCGAGCCCGAAGGCGACGCGCCAGCCCGTATCCGGCCCGAACAGGGCGGGATCGAGCACGACGAGCGAGGTGCCGGCCCCGAGCACCGCGCCGAGCCAGAAGCTGCCGTTGATGACGAGATCAGTCCAGCCCCGGGCCCGGGCCGGGATCAGCTCCTGGATGGTCGAGTTGATCGCCGTGTACTCGCCGCCGATGCCCGCGCCGGTGAGGAAGCGGAAGAGGCAGAAGCTCCACAGGTTCCAGGACAGGCCGGTGGCGGCGGTGGCCGCGAGGTAGACCGCCAGCGTGATGAAGAAGAGCTTTTTCCGCCCGAGCCGGTCGGTGAGCCAGCCGAAGCCGACGGCGCCGAGCACCGCGCCGGCGAGGTAGCTCGAGGTCGCGAGCCCGATCTCGGCGTTGGAGAACTGGAGCGTCGGGCTCGCCTTGAGCGCGCCGGCGAGCGCGCCCGCCAGCGTCACCTCGAGCCCGTCGAGCACCCAGGTGATGCCGAGCGCCAGCACCACCAGCGTGTGGAACCGGCCCCAGGGCAGCCGGTCGAGCCGGGCCGAGACGTCGGTCTCGATCACGCCGCCGACGGCGGGGCGGGTGGCGGTGGGGTGCGTCATCGGGGCCCTTCGCTCTGACCGTGCCGGAACGGAGATGGCCCCCGAGGCCGCCAGGGGAACCCGAAACCGATCAGAAACCTCGGCGACCCGCCCGAAAGCCCGCTCTACGCCTTGGCGTGTTCCTTCACGCCGACCGGCTTGAACACCCCGGTCGAGGTCGCGACCACTCGTCCGGCCTCGTCGCGGATCTCCGCGTCGCAGAACAGGATCGACTGGCCGGCCCGCGCCACCCGGCCCTCCGCCAGCAGCACGCCGTGGCCGGGGGACAGGAAGCGGGTCTGCATGTCGAGGGTCACCACCGGACGGCCGGCGGTGAGGCGCGCCACCGTGCCCATGGCGATGTCGAGCAGCGTGCAGAGGATGCCGCCATGGGCGATGCCGAGGTTGTTGCCGTGCTGCGGCCCGAGCGCCAGGCGCAGGCGGGTGCGCCCCTCCACCACCTCCAGGGCCTCGATGCCGCAGTGCCGCGCGAACGGGATCGTCGCCCCGTAGATGGTGCCGTCGTCCGTGCCGTGCTCCGCCTCGTCCATCGTCCGCTCCCGCTAACTCCAGGCCCGTATGGGCAGAGTTCGCCGGCCTGGCAATTCGGGCCGGCATTTCGGCGTGCCGCCGTCCGAAGTCGGTCTGGCGGTGCCGGGGGGCGGTGCTAAGAGTGGGGGCATGAGCGCTTCTCCCCCCTCCTCCTTCGTCCGTACCCGCTGGTGGTGGGTGCGCCACGCCCCCGTCCGGGGCGACGGCGGCCGCATCTACGGCGGCGCCGACATCGCCTGCGATTGCAGCGACGCCCACGTCTTCTCCGCCCTCGCCCCGGTCCTGCCCCGCGGCGCAGTCTGGGTCGCGAGCCATCTCGGCCGCACCCGGCAGACCGCCGAGGCGTTGTGGCAGGCGGGCGACTTCACGGTGGACGGCAGCGGCCCGCGGCTCACCGCGCTTCCAGCCCTGGCCGAGCAGAACCTCGGCGCCTGGCAGGGCCAGGACCGGGTGCGGTTCTTCGCCGACCGCCAGCCCCTCGCGGCGAGCTACTGGTTCGCCCCCGCCGAGGAATGCCCGCCCGGCGGCGAAAGCTTCTCGGACCTCTCCGCCCGGGTCGGCGGCGCCATCGCCGAGCTCACCGCCGAGCATAGCGGGCGCGACATCGTGGCGGTGGCCCATGGCGGCACGATCCGGGCCGCGATCGCGCTCGCCCTGAACCTGCCGCCCCAGGGTGGCCTCGCCTTCGCGATCGAGAACTGCTCGCTCACCCTCCTCGACCATTACGACGGCCCGGACGGCGCCGGCTGGCGCGTCGGGATGGTCAACGCCCAGCCCTGGCTCGGATCGGCGGAAGGGACCGGACCGGCGGCGTGAGGCGCCGCCATACCGATTTTCCCGGGCCGACCCGCTCGGCTCGCAGTTGACAACCGGGGGCGCTTGTCCGGACCATGCACCCGGGCGCCCTCGACGGCGTACCGCACGAACGAACGTCTTCGACGAAGGACGGACCGGGTGAGGACAACGCTTATGGCGGCGACGCTCGTCGCCGCGATGCCGATCAATGCTCTGCAGAGCATGGCTTGGCAGGGGGTGGCGCGTGCGCAGACGGCGCCGGCTCCAACAGTCTCCCAGCAGATCTCCGACGGGGTGGTGCGCCTCGGCTTCCTGCTCGACATGTCGGGGCCCTATGCCGACGTGACCGGGCCAGGCAGCGCGGCCGCCGCCCGCATGGCGGTGGAGGATTTCGGCGGCACGGTGCTGGGCGCTCCCGTCGAGGTCGTGGTCGCCGACCACCAGAACAAGCCCGACATCGCGGCGACCACCGCCCGGGCCTGGTTCGACACCGGCGGGGTCGACGCGATTCTCGACGTGGCGGCCTCCGCCACCGCGCTCGCCGCCGCCGACATCGCCAGGGCCAAGAACAAGGTGATCGTGTTCAACGGTCCCGGCGCGGTGCGGCTCACCAACGAGGCGTGCTCGCCGGTCTCGGTGCACTGGGCCTACGACACCTACGCGCTGGCGAATTCCACCGCGCAGGCCACCGTCAAGGCCGGCGGCGATTCCTGGTTCTTCGTCACCGCCGACTACGCCTTCGGCCAGGATCTCGAGCGCGACGCGAGCGCGGTGGTGAAGGCCCAGGGCGGCTCCGTGCGCGGCTCCGTGCGGGTGCCGCTCAACACGGCCGACTTCTCGTCCTTCCTGCTCCAGGCACAAGGCTCCGGCGCCAAGGTGGTGGGGCTCGCCAATGCGGGGGCCGACACCACCAATGCGATCAAGCAGGCGGCGGAGTTCGGCCTGACGCAAGGCGGCCAGAAGCTCGCCGGGCTCCTCGTCTACATCAGCGACGTCCACAGCCTCGGCCTCAAGGCGACGCAGGGGATGCTGCTCACGGAAGGCTTCTACTGGGACCTCGACGACGAGACCCGGGCGTGGTCGAAGCGTTATTTCGAGCGGGTCGGCAAGATGCCGAACATGTCCCAGGCCGGCGTCTACTCGACGGTGATGCACTACCTGAAGGCGGTGCGGAAGGCCGGCACCGACGAGACCGGGCCGGTGATGCAGGCGATGCGCGATACGCCGGTCGACGACTTCTACGCCCGCGGCGGCCGCATCCGCGAGGACGGCCGCATGGTCCACGACATGTACCTGTTCGAGGTCAAGAAGCCCGAGGAATCGAAGGGGCCGTGGGACCTCTACAGGCTGGTCGCGACCGTGCCGGGCGACAAGGCGTTCCAGCCGCTCGCGGCCTCGCGCTGCCCGCTGGTGAAGAAGTGACGGCGGACGCGCGCCGCGGACCGGCGCGCCGTCCTGTTGCCCCTGAAGGGAGGTCCCGACCATGACCCTGCGCTGGCGCCGCCGGCCGGAGGGCTCGACCTGGGGCGATTTCGGCCCCGACGACGAGCTCGGCCGGCTCAACCTCCTGACACCCGAGAAGGTGCGCCAGGGCGCCGCCGAGGTGCGGGAGGGCCTGACCTTCTGCCTCAGCCTGCCCCTCGACTATCCGGGCGGCAACGTGCTCAACCCCCGGCGCCACCCGCCGCAGATCCGGCCGACCGTGCGGGCGAGCGGCCGCCCCAACATGAATTTCCCGGTCTGCGAGGAGGTGCCCGACGCCACCGACGTGATCAGCGACGACCTCGCGGTGCTCCACCTGCAATATTCGACGCAGTGGGACAGCCTCGCCCATGTCGGCTCGCTGTTCGACGCCGAGGGCGACGGCACCCCGCGCCCGGTCTACTACAACGGCTTCCGGGCCGGGACCGACATCACCGGCCCCGCCACGCCGGAGGAGGCCGGCGCCCCCTCCCGTGCCCGGGCGCTCGGCATCGAGCGGCTGGCCGAGCGCGGCATGCAGGGCCGCGGCGTGATGATCGACCTTCATGCCCATCTCGGCGAGGCCCGGGTGGCGGTGGGCTACGAGCAGCTTCGCCGCATCCTCGACGCCGACGGGGTGACGGTCGAGCCGGGCGACATGGTCTGCCTGCATACCGGCTTCGCCGAGCGACTGCTCGGCATGAACCGCAACCCGGACCCGGCGATCGTCCACGACCTCTGCGCCGGCCTCGACGGGCGCGACCGCAAGCTCCTCAACTGGATCACCGATTCGGGTCTCGCCGCCCTCATCGCCGACAACTACGCGGTCGAGGTCCATCCGGCGATGCCGGCGGAGGGGTGCTGCGCCACCCTCCCCCTCCACGAGCACTGCCTGTTCCGCCTCGGGGTCAATCTCGGCGAATTGTGGCACCTGACCCCGCTGGCGAACTGGCTGCGGGCCAACGGGCGCCACCGCTTCCTCCTGACGGCGCCGCCCCTGCGGCTGCCCGGCGCGGTCGGCTCGCCGACGACGCCGATCGCCACCGTGTGAGCCCGATCATGACCGCGCCGCTCTTCACTCCCGTTTCCCTCCGCGACGTCGCCCTGCGCAACCGCGTCGTGATCCCGCCGATGTGCCAGTACTCGGCGGCCGGCGGGATGGCGGGCGACTACCACCTCGTCCATTACGGCCGCCTCGCCCTCGGGGGCGCCGGGCTGGTGATCCTGGAGGCGACCGCGGTGGTGCCGGAAGGCCGCATCACCCACGGCGATCTCGGGATCTGGTCGGACGCGCACGGCGCCGCGCTCGCCCGGATCGCGGCCTTCCTCAAGGCCCATGGCGCGGCCGCCGGGGTGCAGCTGGCGCATGCCGGCCGCAAGGCCAGCATGCAGCGGCCCTGGGAGGGCAACGGCCCGCTCTCGGCCGAGGAGATCGCCCGCGGCGAGGCGCCCTGGCCGATCGTGGCACCGAGCGCGGTCCCCCTCGACGAGGGCTGGCTGATGCCGGCCGAGCTCTCGGGCGACGACCTCGACGCCCTGACCGAAGCCTTCGTCGCGGCGGCCCGGCGGGCGGAGGCGGCGGGGTTCGACGTGATCGAGCTCCATGCCGCCCACGGCTACCTGCTGCACACCTTCCTGTCGCCGCTGACCAACCGGCGCGAGGACGCGTTCGGGGGCGACCGGACCGGGCGGATGCGGTTTCCCCTGCGCGTCGCCCGGGCGCTGCGGGAGGCCTGGCCTGCGGGCAAGCCGCTCTTCGTGCGGGTCTCGGCGGTCGACGGGCTCGAGGGCGGCCTCACCCTGGACGACACGCTGGCCTTCGCGGGCGAGTTGCGGGCGCTGGGGGTCGACGTGCTCGATTGCTCGTCGGGCGGGCTCGCCGGCTCCGCCACCGCCGCGCGGATCCGGCGCGACTACGGCTTCCAGGTCGGCTTCGCCGAGGCGGTGAAGCGGGAGACGGGGCTCGCCACCATGGCGGTCGGCCTGATCGTCGATCCGCGCCAGGCCGACGCCATCGTGGCCGAGGGCCGCGCCGACCTCGTGGCGGTCGGCCGCGAGGCGCTGGCCGACCCGAACTGGGCGGTCCGGGCGAGCCGGGTCCTCGACGGGACGCAGGAGCCCGGCTTCGAGGCGTGGCCGCAGCAGGCCGGCTGGTGGCTGGAGCGGCGGGAGAAGGACATCGCCCGGCTGGGACCGTGGCGGGCGTGAGCCTCAGCACCCCGGCCCCTCCCATCCACACCCTCGTCCTGAGGTGTCGGCCCATTAAACATGGACCGAACCTCGACGGAGGGCGCCAGATGTCGGCGCGCTTCCTGGAGCCCTCCTTCGAGGCTCCTCTCACGTCTGCGATCGGCGAGCGCCGGAACCTCAGGATGAGGGTGCGGGTGGGACGAGCCGGCAGCCGCGGATGAACGCCGGTCGCGGACGGCTCGCAACGATGACAATCAATCGAAACGGGAGGACATCATGAGCGAGATCGCGGTCGTTGGCGCCGGACTGATGGGGCACGGCATCGCCCTGGTGCTGGCGCTCGGCGGGCACCGGGTGCGGTTGACGGACAGCCGGCCCGAGACCCTGGAGCGGGTGCCGGGCCTGATCGCCTCGGCCCTCGACACCCTGCGGGAGGCCGGCGCGGTTTCCGCCGACTGGACGCCGGAGCGGGCGGCGCAGGCCATCCGGCTCGAACCGGACCTCGCCGCGACCGTGGCGGGGGCGAGCCTCGTCATCGAGGCGATCACCGAGAACCCGGAGGCCAAGCGCACCCTGTTCGCCGAGCTCGACCGGCTGTGCGCGCCCGAGACCCGGATCGCCAGCAACACCAGCTACCTCGACGTCTTCCCGCTGATTCCGGAGGCCCGGCAGGCGCGGGCGCTCGTGATGCACTGGTACACCCCGCCCTACATCGTCGATCTCGTCGACGTGGTGCCGGGCCCGCGGACCGATCCGGCGGTGATCGAGGAGGCGCGCCAGCTGGTGCTCGGCCTCGGCCAGGTGCCGATCGTGCTCAAGCGCTTCATCCCGGGCTACGTCGCCAACCGGATCCAGTCGGCGATCTCGGCCGAGGTCTACCACCTGCTCGACGAGGGCGTGGCGTCCGCCCGCGAGATCGACGACGCGATCATCCACGGCCTAGCGCTGCGCATCCCGATCCTCGGCCACCTCGCCAAGGCGGACTTCACCGGCATCGAGCTGCTGCGCCACGCGCTCGCCAATGCGAGCTACAGCCCGCCTCCGGCCCGCACCCGCTCGGAGGCGGTCGACGATCTCGTCGCGCAGGGGCGCACCGGCGTGATGGCGGGAAAAGGCTTCTTCGACTGGGGCGGACGCGACCCGGCCGAGCTGTTCCGCGACCGCGACCGGCGCCTGCTCGCGCTGAAGCGGGCCATGAAGGATGTCGGCCGGATGGAAGGCGAGTGAACCGGTCGACCGGAGCCGCCGCGGCGCTATAACGGGTAGCCCTGAGGCGGAGAGAAGCGGCGGCCCATGTTCGAGTTCCCGGTCCTGTTCGGCGACATCGGTGGCACCAACGCGCGCTTCGCCGTGCAGGAGACGCCCGGGGCCGAGCCGGTGGTGCTCGCCCACGAGAAGACCGCCGCCTATCCCGATCCGAGCGCGGCGATCCGGGCGGCGCTCGCGAAGAGCGACGTCGCCCCGCCCCGCTCGGCGATCCTGGCGGTGGCCGCCCGGGTCGACGGGCCGTCGGTCCACCTCACCAACGCCCACTGGGTGATCGAGGGCGAGCGGATCGGCCGCGATTTCGGCCTGAAGAGCTGCCGGGTCGTCAACGACTACGTCCCGGTGGCGGCCGGCGCCGCCGCCCTCGACCCGGCCGGGCGCGACAGCTCGATCCTCGAGCAGATCGGCCCGACGCTGTGCCCCGACGGGGGCGCGCGCCTCGTCCTCGGCCCCGGGACCGGGTTCGGTGCCGCCGCGCTCGTACCCTACGGCAAGCAGCTCGCCATCGTCTCGACCGAGGCCGGGCACATCGATTTCGGGCCGAGCGACGCCGACGAGGCCGCGTTCTGGCCGAACCTCGCCCGGATCGAGGGACGGATCACCGTCGAGTCTCTGCTCTCCGGACCCGGGCTGACCCGGCTGCATGCCGGCCTCGGCGGCGGCGAGGCCGATCCGAAGGACATCACCGAGCGGGGCATGTCGGGCGAGGACCCGGCGGCGCGGCGCACCCTGCAGGTGTTTTCCAAGCTGCTCGGGCGGCTCTGCGGCGACCTCGCCCTCACCTTCCTGGCCACCGGCGGGGTCTATATCGGCGGCGGCATCGCGCCCCGCATCCTCGACGTCCTGAACGACGGCACGTTCCGCCGCGCCTTCGAGCACAAGCCGCCCTTCTCCGACCGCATGACGCAGATCCCGACCTGCGTCATCACCATCGCCGACCCGGCGCTCACCGGCCTCGCGGCGCTCGCCTGCCAGCCCGACCGGTTCGCCTATGACGGGCAGCACTGGGTGGCGTGAGCGGGGCCGCTCAGTACCCGTTCCACAAGCCCGGCGTCGCCAGCTCCACGAGGTGGCCGTCGGGATCGCGGAAGTAGAGGCTGGTGCCGCCCCGCGGCCAGGTGGTGCGGCCCTCGATCGCGATGCCGTGCACCCCGAGGTGCCGCTCCCAGGCGTCGAGCGCGTCGGCCGGGATCGACAGGGCGAGATGGAGCGGGCCCGCCCCGTCATGCGGCGGGATGGTGCCGCCGGGGGTCGCGACCGGGCGGAGCGAGCCGCCGCGGGGAAACAGCAGCAGGACGCCGCGCCCGGCGACGTCGTAGGCCCGCATCCGGTGGTCCTCGTACAGGCACGGCAGGCCCATCGGCCCGCCCCAGAACGCGGCCGCTCGCGCGAGGTCGTCGACGTAGAGGACTGTCTCGAGGATCCCGGCGATCGGCGGCATGGCTGGCACCTCACGTCGGACCAACGCCCGGACGGCCCCTGCGGTTACGCCGCCGCGGCCGGGTTGACCGCGTCCTCGGCGAGTTCCGACAGCAACTCGTCGGTATTCTCCTCCTCGATCAGCGTCTCCTTGATCAGCTCCTCGGCCTCGCCGAATTCCAGCTGGCGCGCCCAGGCGAGCAGCGTCCCGTAGCGGGCGATCTCGTAATGCTCGACCGCCTGCGCGGCGGCGATCAGCCCGGCGTCGAGGGCCTCCCCGCCGGCGAAGTCCCGCATCACCTCCTCGCCCTCGGCGAGGATCCCCTGGATCGCCTGGCAGGTGACGCCCTCGGGCTTCTCGCCGACGATCCGAAACACCTGGTCGAGGCGCTTCACCTGCTCGCGGGTCTCCTCCAGGTGGACGCCGAAGGCCCCGCGCAGGGCGTCGGAGCGAGCGGCCTGGGCCATCTTCGGCAAGGCCTTCAGGATCGCGTTCTCGGCGAAGTAGGTGTCCTTGAGCTGGTGCAGGAAGAGCGCCCGAAGGGTCTTGTCGTCGGCCATGCGTATGCTCCCGTGGGGTACTGAAGTGCCCCCGGCAACGCCCCGTCGTCCGGCTTCGTTCCGGCATGCGACGACCCCGCCGTCGGCCCTGGCGGGCACTCGAAGAAAGAATCCAGGAGCTTTCATGACGGATGGAGGATTCCTCCAAGGTCAGCCCGTCTTCGACGGGTCGAAAGCCGATTCAACGAATCCAATACGTTGATGGACGATCTTATCTCCAACACGCAACCTCATCCTGAGGTGTCGGTCGATTGAAAATCGACTGACCTCGAAGGAGACCTCCAGCAGGCGGTGTGATCCTTGGAGCCCTCCTTCGAGGTCAGTCCATCTCTGATGGACTGACACCTCAGGATGAGGTCGAGGGTGGGACAAGGGCTCTTGCTGTAATCCGGCAGGCGTCGATGGTCCGATACCTCGGGATTAAGTGTCTCTCAAAAAACCCCCGATCACCGCCTCGGCTTGCTGTGGCAGCGACGTTGCGGCGGGAGTTTTGTGAGGTGCACTAAGTTGTCGATGGGATGAAAAGCGCTCGTGAGAGCAGGCGCACTTGTCGAACAGGCCATGCGAGACGACACTTCTATAAGTCCGCTAGCTGGCCCATGACATCACAAAAAAGGCCCAACCTCGTCGACCACCGCGAGGTCGGGCCTGACAATTTACCGCCCCAAGGTGCGCACTCAGCGCACCGCGATGATCTCGATCTCATGCTCGGCGAGCGTGACGGTGTCGCCGGCCTGCTTGCCGGTGAGCGCGCGGGCGAGCGGCGCCACGTAGGCGATGCTGCCCTTGGCCGGATCGGCCTCGTCCTCGCCGACGATGCGGAAGGTCTGCTCGTCGTCGTCGTCGCGGGCGATGGTGACGGTCGATCCGAAATGCACGGTGTCGCCGGGAGGCTGCTCGACCACCTGGGCCGAGTTGCGCCGGGCGGTCCAGTAGCGCAGGTCGCGGTTCACCCGCGCCATGTTCGCCTTGTCGTCGGGCGACAGGCCGGCATGCTCGGTATGCAGCCGGTCGAGCTCCGCGTCGATGAAGGCGAGGCCCTCCGGCGTGACGAAGTTGGGGTGCGGGGAGACGGGACGGTCGGGGAGGTCCTCGAAGGCTTCCCCGCCCTCCTTCTCGCGAACGAAGGCGATGCTCATGAAACGGGCAATGCGCGAGGCCACGCCAAGGTTCCGTCTCCCGGCACGGTCAGGCGATCGTCACCACCACCCGCCCGCGGGTGCGCCCGGCCAGGATCTCGGGGCCGCGCGCGATCACCTCGGCGAGCGGCACCGTGGTGGTCATCGCCGAGAGGGCGGCGGGGTCGAGGTCGCGGGCGAGGCGAGCCCAGGCCTCGCGGCGCAAGGGGAGCGGCGCCATCACGCTCTCGATGCCGTAGAGCGCGACGCCGCGCAGGATGAAGGGCGCGACGGAGGTCGGCAGATCCATGCCGCCGGCGAGGCCGCAGGCGGCGACGGCGCCGCCGTAGCGGGTCATCGCCAGAGCGTTGGCGAGCGTCGTCGCGCCGACCGCGTCGATCGCGGCGGCCCAGCGCTCCTTGCCGAGCGGCTTGCCCGGGGCGCTCAGCTCGGCGCGGTCGATGATCTCGGCCGCGCCGAGGCAGCGCAGGTACTCCGCTTCCTCCGCGGCACGCCCGGTCGAGGCGACGACGTGCCAGCCGGCGCGGGCGAGCAGCGACACCGCCACCGAGCCGACGCCGCCGGCCGCCCCGGTCACCAGGGCCGGACCGGATTGAGGCGTGAGTCCGTGGCGCTCCAGCGCCAGCATGGCGAGCATCGCGGTGTAGCCGGCGGTGCCGATCGCCATCGCCTGCTCGGGGGTGAGGCTGGCCGGCAGCGCCACCAGCCAGTCGCCCTTGACGCGGGACTTCTCCGCGTAGGCGCCGAGATGGGTCTCGCCGGTGCCCCAGCCGTTGAGCACCACGGCGTCGCCGGGCTTCCAGTCCGGATGGGAGGAGGCCTCGACCACGCCGGCGAAGTCGATGCCGGGAATCATCGGCCAGCGCCGCACGACCGGCGCCTTGCCGGTGAGCGCCAGCCCGTCCTTGTAGTTGAGGGTGGAGTGGGTGACCCGGACGGTGACGTCGCCGTCCATCAGATCGGCCTCGTCGAAGTCCTTGAGCGCGACGCGCTGGCCGCCCTCGCCCTTCTCGATCACCACCGCCTTGAAGGTACCCACGCCGTCGCCTCCCTGTCCGCGCGCGGCCTTCGTGCCGCGTCGCCGACCCGGGTTGTGGGGCGCGAGCCCCCCGGCGGCAAGGTGACGACGGCCCGGGTCGGACCCGGGCCGGGGGTCGGCAAGGGAGCGGCCCGGGTCCGGCCCGGGCCGCGCATCGGCTCAGTAGCCGTCGTAGATGCTGCCGCCGCCGAAGACGAGGCCGGTGCCGGCGCCGACCGCCGCGGCACCGAGCCCGATCCCGGCCCCCGCGAGGCCGAGGCCCGCACCGACGAGGCCGCCCGCGGCCGGGCCGGCCCCGTAGCCACCGCCGTAGCCGCCGCCATTGGCCGGCACCCAGCCCGAGCGGCCGGGCTCGACCAGGACGCGGCGCTGGTAGGAGGCGTAGGCCGGCGGGATCACCTGCGGCACCACCTGGGCCGGGCGCACCAGCACCCGGCGGGTCTGGGTCGCGTAGCGCGGCGGGATCGTGACCCAGCAGCCGACGGTCTGGCCGTAGGCGTCGACCGAGGTCTGCCAGACGCGGCGGGCCGGGGCCACCAGCACCTGCTCGGACACGGTGTCGTAGACCGGCGGCACGACGTGGGTCACCGTGCGCGGCGGGCGCACCATCACCTGCTCGGACACCGTGCCGTAGACCGGCGGCGTCGAGACCTGGCGGTAGCAATCGGTGGTGCAGCCGTAGCCGCCGGCGAGCGCCGGGGCGGCGGAGACGAGGCCGGCCGCGAGCGCGGTCGCGGCGATGGCACGGGTGACCGGAGCGGTCATGGTCGGAGATCCTCGGGGGTCGCGGGGAATGACGCCGGCGCGACACTCGCCAGCGCCACGCTTGTCCGGCAGTGAAGCCGGGGCGACGCCCGCCAGGCAAGCCGAAACCCCCAAGAGGGTAAAATTGCCCTCGGGATTTATTACGTATTTCGGCGAATTGCGGAGGGTTTCGCGCAAGGCTGAGAGTCGATCGACTCTTCCGGTCCGGGAACCACCGAATCCCGCGCGATCTCTATACTTGTGGTAAACCACGTAGGCCGCTTCGCCGGTGGACGGGCGGAACCTTCGGGCCGAACGGGGACCTGCGAAGGGGCCGGAGAGGCGGTCGCGCGGCCGGCGCCGCTTCCGTCCGGGCATCAGCTCGGCGCCACGACCACGTGCCCGACGGTCGCTCAAGACGGCCGGTACACGGCGTCCTAGGGGTGATGTGGTTTCCGCGCGATCTGTTCGACTAACCGTAGACGCATCCCCCCTCTCCCGTACGGGGAACGAACCGCTCCGCGTGTCCCGGAGGCTCCGGCTTCTGAGAGGGGGAGCCATGACGAAGCGAACAGCCCGGCTTTTTCCCTGAGGTGCGCGACCTCAAGGGCGAGCACGGCTCGCAATGGTCGGCGATCCAGTCGATTGCGGCCAAGATCGGCTGCTCGGGCGAGACGCTACGAAACCGGGTGCGCCAGTTCGAACGCGATCAAGGTGTGCGACCCGGGCAGACGACGGACGAGCGCGAGCGGATCAAGGCGCTCGAACGTGAGAACCGTGAGCTGCGCCGAGCCAACGAGATCCTGCGCAAGGCGAGCGCGTATTTCGCTTTTGCCGAGCTCGACCGCCGGTCGCGGCCTTGATCGGCTTCATCGACGATCATCGGGAGGTCTACGGGGTCGTCCTTCGAGAGCCCAGGATGAGGCCGACCTGCAGGGTCCTGCCGATCGCCGATATACTCCAGGGGCAGGCCGAGCGCCGTCAGGGCCGCGGATGAGAGCGCAGGGCTCGCTTGCTACCCGCGTCTCCTTGAGGATCCGACCCGTCGCGTCGACCACACAGATCGGGGTCTCTTCCAGGGAGACGTCGAGGCCGGCAAAGTGCGTCATGGCCGCTCCTTCCCGATGCCGTGGCGATCGAACCTCGATCACGATCTCACGGCTCGATAGGAGGAGCAGCCTTCAGCGGACCTGCAGCGTCTCGCCAACTACCCAATCTGTTCGACTTGCATCGATACATTCGCGAGGGGATTTTCCATCCCGCCAGCAACCTCATCCTGAGGTGTTGGAGGCAAGATCATCCTGCGACCTATCGCGTGTGTCAAACAGGCTCTGAGCGATAAGGAAATTGTGGCGCCGACTGCAAGTGCCCTTCCATGTCAACCCATCCTTGCCGGGCCGAAACCTCGGGATCAAGTCCGGACCGGGACGTGGACTATTTTTCCAGGAACCGGCGCGCGAGACGAGTTTTTCCTCGACGTCACACCACGCCGGGCGCCACCGCGGCCGAATCCGGCGGCACCGCCCGCGGGCGGCGATTCTCGTCGATCGCCACGAAGGTGAACAGCGCCTGCGTGACCTTGATCGTCTCCTCGCTCTCCCGGGCGCGGCGCCAGGCCTCGATCTGGATGCGGATCGAGGAGCGGCCGACCGAGACGATGTGAGCGTAGAGGCTGACCTCGTCGCCGACGACCACCGGCTGCAGGAATGTCATGCCCTCGACCGCGATGGTGGCGCAGCGCCCCCGGGCGCGCCGCGCCGCGACGTTGCCGGCGGCGAGGTCCATCTGCGCCATGAGCCAGCCGCCGAAGATGTCGCCGGCCGGGTTGGTGTCGGCCGGCATCGCGATGGTGCGGATCACCGGGGGGCCCCAGGCGGCGAGCGGAGCGGACGGGTCGTCGGTCATCGGAGTGGGCCAGCGCGATTCGGGACGGGACGGCGCACCCTAGCCCGTTCCTCGCCCAAGGTAAGCAGCGAGCCGGCGTTTCGTCACGCCGCCGCGAACAATCCTCGCGCCCGCTCCACGAGCTGCGCCGCTGCGTGCGCCGGATAGGGCTCGCGGGTGCCGTGGCCCCAGACCGGGCCGGGCCAGGCCGGATCGGAGCGGAAGCGCCCGACGACGTGGACGTGGAGCTGCGCCACCACGTTGCCGAGCGCCCCGACATTCACCTTGTCGGGCTGGGCGAGCGCCTGCATCACCCCGACCGTCAGGCGCGTCTCCTCCATCAGCCGGGCGGCGTCCTGCGGCGAGAGGTCGGTCAGCTCGGAGGCACCGGGGAGCCGGGGCACCAGGACGAACCAGGGGAAGCGCTTGTCGTTCAGGAGCAGCACGCTCGACAGGGCGAGGTCGCCGAGCGCGATGGTGTCGGCGGAGAGCCGCGGGTCGAGGGCGAAATCGGTCATCGGGGTCCGTCAATGCGCCATCAGCACCGGCATGGTGGCATGGGCGAGGATGTGGCTGGTGGCGCCGCCGAAGATCATCTGGCGCAGGCGGCTCTGGGTGTAGGCGCCCTTGACCAGGAGGTCGCAGCCGATCGCCTCCGCTTCGGTGAGGAAGACCTCGCCGACGGCGCGGCGGCCGGCCGCGAGGGTGCGCCCCTGCGCCGACAGGCCTTCGCGGTTGAGGGCGGCGGCCATCTCCTCGGCGCTCGGGCCGGGTACCATGCCGGCATCGACCCCCAGCACCTCGATCCGCGAGGCGGCGCGCAGGAACGGCGCCGCGAAGGCGACCGTGCGGGCGGTCTCGGTCGAGCCGTTCCAGGCGATCATCACGGTCTCGCCGATGCTCGCGGGCGTCGTCGGCGGGGCGATGATCAGCGGGCGCCCGCTCTCGAACAGGACCGCCTCCAGGGTGGTCATCCGGGGCGTGCCCTCCCCGCTTCCGGGCCGGCCGACGATCGTGGCGTTGAACAGCCGGGCGTGCTGGGCCAGGAATCCGTCGCCGGGAGGCGCGTCGGGGCGCCAGCGGTAGCGCGGGCCGCTGCGGCCGGCATCGGCGCTGTCGCGGGCGACGCCGTGGCGGTCCATCGCCGCGGTGAACAGGCCGCCGCAATCGCGGGCCTCGACGAGGTCGGTCTCCTCGTCGCGCACCCAGGTCATGCCGCCGACCATGTCGACGGGGACGTACTCGGCCAGCGCCGGGCGCAGGCCGAACCCCTCGATGCTGGCGTCGAACCGGCGGGCGGTGAGCACGGCGGTGTCGAGCACCGAATCGAGCAGGGTGTGGCGGGCGACCGGAACGAGAAGCGTCTTCATGGCGGCGCACTCACCTCTGGAGCCTCGGGACCCCGCGATAGCATCACGGCGGCCTCCGCCCTGTCCAGGGGGCAGGACGGCTCCTCCACGGCGGAGCGTCAGGATCGTGCCGAGGCCTCCACCGCGCCGCGGCGGCGCGGCTCCGCCTCCCCGGCCTCCTCCGGCGCTGCGTCGTCCTCGGGCGGATCTTCCCCCTCGGGCGGGTTGGACTGGCTGCAAGCGGCGCCCGCCCCGTCCTGGCCGCCGGGGGCGCAGGTCTCCTCGAGCCACAGGGCCATCATCAGGGCGAGGCCGGCCGGCACGGCGAGCGCCAGGAACGCCCAGGTCCAGCCGAGATGCAACGCGAGCAGGCCCCCGACCCAGCCCGAGAGGGCGCCGCCCACCCCCTGCACCGCCGCGACGGTGCCGAGCGCGGTCTGGGTGCGGCCCGAGCCCCAGGTCAGGTCGGCCACCACCACCGGCACCGCGACGCCGATGACGCCCGAGGCGACGCCGTCGAGCACCTCGGCGAGGATCAACCAGTAGGGGTCGGACAGGAAGGCCGAGAGGAGCGCGCGGGCCGGCAGCACCGCGCAGGCGACGAGGAGGAGCTGGCGCCGGCCGCGCCGGTCGGCGAGGGAGCCGGCAAAGAGCGCCACCGGGATCATCACGGCCTGCGCGACGATGACGTAGCGGGCGGTCCAGCCGGTGCCGTCCTCACCCGCCGCGACGAGCTTCTGGCCGACGAGGCTCAGCATCGAGCCGTTGGCGAGGTTGAACAGGGCGAGCGCCGCCGAGAGGATCAGGAGCCGGCGGTCCGACAGGACCTTCAGGATGCCGGAGCGCTCCGGCTTGTCGTCCGGATCGTCCTCCTTCCAGCCGACGGCGCGGCGGCCGTTATAGGCCTGCTTCGGCGTCGTCAGGGCCGCCACGATGGCGCAGGCGGAGAGCCCGCCGAGGATCCAGAAGGCGATGCTCGGGCCCATGTACGGCGTGCCGAAGCTGATCGCCAGCGCCGCCCCCAGGATGCCGACGTGGTTCCAGGCCTGGTTGCGGCCCTGCTGCTTGGGGAAGGCCTGCTTGCCGACCATGCCGAGCGTCAGCGCCGTCACCGCCGGCACCACCAGGGTGCCGCCGACCGCGGCGATGAACTGGGCGGCGAGCACCGTCATGAACGCCCGGGCCGGCAGGAGCAGCAGGGTCCCGAGGAGAATCGCCGCGCAGGCCGCCGCGATCAGCATCCGGGGCCGGCCGAGCCGGTCGACCAGGGCGCCGAGCGGCCCGCTCAGGCCCAGGGTGGCGAAGCCCACGATGGTGGTGACGAGGCCGACCTCGCTCGGGCCCCACTTCGCGGCCTGCGCCAGCCAGGTGCCGAGGAAGGGGCCGAGCCCGCCCTGGATGTCGCCCACGAAGACGTTGATCAGGGCGAGGTGGGTGGTGGGGTTCATCAACGCGGAAGCGCTCCGGCTTGCCCGTTCGGGCCGTCGTCCAAAAGTCCAGGCCCACACGGCCTACCGCACCTGAACGGGGAATGATCGTGCGCCTGCCACCACCCGGCCCCGCACCGCGGCGCCGTCGAACCGATCCGTTCGACGGTGCCGGGCCGAGCCCGGACGGGCGACGGCGCCGACGCGCCCGACCCCTCGGCCCTCGGCATCGACCTGCCGAGGCGCGAGGCATCACGGGCTCGGCACCGCGAAGGCGGCGGCGAGGCGGGCGAGCATCGGGTCGGGGATGCCCATGGCGACGAGCTGGTCGTGAGTGTGGCGGACGTAGTCCGGGTTGGCGCCCGAGCGGCCGAGGCCCTGGCGCACCAGCCGCACCAGCTCGGCCTCCGGCAGGCGGCCGGCATATTGCGGGTGGCGGCGGTCGACGAGGTAGGTCACCGCCGCGATGCGGCGGCCGTCGTCGAGGGTGACCCCGAGCACCCGCTCGACGTAGACCGCGGTGACCTGCTCGCGCTCGCGCAGGTAGGCGAGCGTGGACGCCGCGTCCGGGCCCGCGACCCGGAACGCCATGCCGCGGCAGGAGCCGCCCCGGTCGAGCCCGAGCACCAAGCCCGGCCGCTCCGGCGTGCCGCGATGGACGTGCGAGAGGACGCAGAGCGAGCGGTGATAGCCGCGCAGGCGCCCCGGCCCGCTCTCGACGAAGGGAAAGCCCGGCCGCCACATCAGCGAGCCGTAGCCGAACACCCAGAGATCCGACGGCTCGCCCGCCTCCATCGCCCGCATCCTCCCCCCGGCACGACCGCGTGAGCGTGCCTCACCCGTTCGGTGTCACCCGCCGGTCTCACTTGCCGGGCGCGGCCGGTAGCAGCTACGGGAGCGCGGTTCAATCCGGGCGGTCCTTCAGGGCCGCCGCAGAACCGGGATCATGCCGATGGACAGGCCGACGCAAGCGGGGCCGACGACCGAGACGGGGCGGACGACCGGAGGACGCGGACCGGGCCTGCGCCTCGGCCTGTTCGCGCCGTTCGTGCTGCTCCTGCTCCTGGCGCTCGCCTGGAGCGCGGGGTGGTTCTGGCTGCGGGGCAAGGCCGAGGGCGAGATCGACCGGTGGTTTGCCCGCGAGGCCCAGGCCGGGCGGCAATGGACCTGCGCCGACCGCTCGCTGACCGGCTTCCCGTTCCGGTTCGAGCTGCGCTGCGCCTCGCTCGGCTTCGCCCGCTCCGACGTGCGCTTCACCACCGGGCCGCTCGTCGCGGTGGCGCAGGTCTACCAGCCGCGCCACGTCATCCTGGAGGCGACCGGGCCGTTCAAGGTGCAGCAGGGCGGCCTTGATGCCGACGTGACCTGGACGAGCCTGGAGGCGAGCCTGCACGCCACGAGCGACGGCTTCCAGCGCGCCTCCGTGGTGGCGGACGGCCTGAAGGGCAGCGTCACCGGCGCCGACCCGTCGCCGATCGACTTCTCGACCCAGCATCTCGAGCTGCATGCCCGCCCGACCCCGGGCCGCTTCGAGACCGACGGTGCCGTCGACCTCAGCGCCCGGGTGAGGCAGGCCGCCGTGCCGATGCTCGACCCGGTGCTCGGCGGCACCGAGCCGGCGGACCTCGCGCTCGACGCCACCGTGACCCGGGCGGCGGGTTTCCGCACCCGCACCCTGGCACAGGAGCTCGAGCGCTGGCGCGAGGCCGGCGGCACCGTCGAGATCACCAGCCTCGCCGCAGAGAAGGGCAGCCGGCGGCTGCGGGCGCAGGGCGTGCTCGCCCTCGACGAGCTGCACCGGCCCTCGGGCCAGCTCGACGTGCGCACCGCCGGGCTCGAGCAGGTGATCGCCCCGCTGATCAGCGAGCAGCTCGGCGCGCGCCTCGGCGGCGACGGCGCGGCGCTGATCGGCAACATCGTCGGCCAGTTCCTCGGCGGGCGCCGCAAGGAGCCGGCGCCGGGCCAGGGTGCCGGCGACCGGCCGGGCGAGCCGCCGCTCAAGGTGCTGCCGACCGTGCGCCTCGCCGGCGGGCGGGTGGTGGTCGGGCCGTTCGCGGTGCCGAACGTCCGGCTGCAGCCGCTGTACTGAGCCCGCCGAATTGACGCGGCGGGGCGGTTGCCGCCCCGCCCCGGCCGTCGTACCCCAGGGGGCATGAGCCAGACCGCGCGCTTCCAGAGCTTCGAGGATCCCAGCCACCGGGAGGGCGCGGCGCGGGTCGCGGCGCTCCGGGCGGCGATGGCGCAGAGGGGCGTCGCCGGCTTCGTCGTGCCGCGGGCCGACGAGCACCAGTCGGAATACGTGCCGGCCAATGCCGAGCGGCTGGCCTGGCTCACCGGATTCACCGGCTCGGCCGGCACGGCGATCGTGCTCGCCGACAAGGCCGCCCTGGTGGTCGACGGGCGCTACACGCTCCAGGCGGCCGAGCAGGTCGACACCGCGATCGTCACCCCGGTGCCGCTGGCCGAGACCAGCGTCGAGGCCTGGATCGAGGCCAACCTCCCGGCGGGCGGGGTGCTCGCCTACGATCCCTGGCTGCACACGCCGGACGGCCTCGCCCGGCTGGAGCGGGCCGCGCAGGCCGCGGGCGGACGCGTCGAGGCGACGGCGCTCAACCTCGTCGACCTCGTCTGGATCGACCGCCCGGCCGCGCCCCGCGCCCCGGTGGTGCCCCATCCGGACCACCTCGCCGGCGAGGCGGCGGCAGCCAAGCTCGACCGCGTGCGCGCCGCCCTCGACAAGGCGCGGCTCGACGCGCTGGTCGTGTCGGACCCGCACAACCTCGCCTGGGCGTTCAACCTGCGCGGCGGCGACGTCTCCCACACTCCCCTGCCGCTCGGCTACGCGGTGATCCCGCGGGACGGCCTGCCGCGCCTCTTTCTCGATGCCCGCAAGGTCACGGCCGAGGCGCTCGCCGCCCTCGACGGGCTGGCCGAGCGCCACGATCCCGAGGCGCTGACCGAGGCGCTCGACGCCCTCGGCGCGGGCAACGCCCGGGTGCGCCTCGACGCGGCGACCGGCGCCGTGGCCCTGCGCCGGCGGATCGAGGCGGCGGGCGGCAGCGTCGATGTCGGGCCCGACCCGATCACCGCCATGAAGGCGGCGAAGAACGCCGCCGAGATCGCCGGCACCCGCGCCGCCCACCGGCGCGACGGCGCCGCGGTGACCCGCTTCCTCGCCTGGCTCGCCCGCGAGGCCCCGGGGGGCGCCGTCTCGGAGATCGACGCGGTGGTGCGGCTCGAGGCCTTCCGGGCCGAGACCGGCCTTCTGCGCGAGATCGCCTTCCCGACCATCTCTGGCTCGGGCCCGAACGGCGCCATCGTGCACTACCGGGTCTCGCGCGGCACCGACCGCCGGGTGCAGCCCGGCGAACTGTTCCTCATCGACTCGGGCGCACAATACGCCGACGGCACCACCGACATCACCCGCACGGTCGCGGTCGGCACCCCGAGCCCGGAGATGCGCGACCGCTTCACCCGGGTGCTCAAGGGCCACATCGCCATCGCCACCGCGGTGTTTCCCCGCGGCACCACGGGGGCGCAGATCGATTCCTTCGCCCGGCGCCCGCTCTGGGAGGCCGGCCTCGACTTCGATCACGGCACCGGCCACGGCGTCGGCGCCTTCCTGTCGGTGCACGAGGGGCCGCAGCGCATCGCCAAGACCGGCACGGTGGCGCTCCAGCCCGGGATGATCGTCTCGAACGAACCCGGCTACTACAAGGTGCAGGCCTTCGGCATCCGCCTCGAGAACCTGGTTCTGGTCGAGGAGACGAGCCTGCCGGGTGCCGAGCGACCGATGCTCGGCTTCGAGACCCTGACGCTGGCGCCGTTCGACCGCGCGCTGGTGGCCCTGGAGCTGCTCACCCCGGCGGAGACGGCCTGGCTCGACGCCTACCACGCCCGGGTGCGCGCGGCCCTCGACGACCTCGTCGACCCGGAGACCCGGACGTGGCTGGCGGCGGCGACGCGGCCGCTCGCCGAAGCCTAATTCCGCGACGGCGCAACCTTCTAACCGTTAGCAGAGGGGCATTCTTCCCCTCAGTCATCCGAACTATATCGAAAGAATTCGAAGTCTCCTCGGAACCGCGCAGATTTGACGTCGATTGCGCGCGGCGGCCGCCGTACCGTTCCGCTGCTTCACAGGCAGGGGACGATCGGATGACGACGAGGATGATGGCGGCCGCCCTGGCGGTCGGGGCGGCGCTGCTCGGCACGGTGCCGGCGCGGGCCGAGGCGATGGATTGCGCCGCGGTGAGCGAGCGCCAGATCGAGGGCCTGTTCGACCGCTGGAACGCGTCGCTGGCGACCCTCGACCCGGCGAAGGTCACGGCGAACTACGCCCCCGACGCCGTGCTGCTGCCGACGGTCTCGAACGTGCCGCGCACCGACCGGGCGATGATCCAGGACTACTTCGTGCACTTCCTGGAGAAGCACCCGCAGGGCGTCATCAACACCCACACCATCCGCATCGGCTGCAACCTGGCGACCGATGTCGGCACCTACACCTTCCTGGTCGACGGCAAGAAGCCGGGCGAGCACGTCGTCGTGCCGGCCCGCTACAGCTTCGTCTACGTGCTCAGGGACGGCGAGTGGCTGATCGCCCACCACCATTCCTCGGCGATGCCAGAGCCGGTCATCGCCGTCACGGCGGCCGCCAAGGAGCATTGAGGCGGGGCCCGGCTCACTCCGCCGGCAGCCGCCCCTCCGCCTCGTCGGGACGGGCCGCGGGCCGGCGGCCGCGGCGCAGGGCGAGGACCGTCCGGGTCACGCCCGTCCCGAGCCGGTCCATGTAGAGGTAGAGCACCGGCGTGATGAACAGGGTGAGGAGCTGGGAGACCAGCAACCCGCCCACCACCGCGACGCCCAGCGGCTGGCGCAATTCGGCGCTGGCGCCGTGCCCGATGGCGATCGGCAGGGTGCCCATCACGGCGGCGGCCGTCGTCATCATGATCGGCCGGAAGCGTAAGCCGCAGGCCTCGCGGATCGCCGCCGCCGGGCTCCAGCCCTTCTCGCGCTGGAGCACCAGGGCGACGTCGATCATCATGATGGCGTTCTTCTTCACGATGCCGATCAGCATGAGCACGCCGATGATCGCGATGACCGAGAGGTCCATCCCGTAGAGCTGGAGGGCCCCCAGCGCCCCGATCGCCGCCGCCGGCAGGCCGGTGAGGATGGTGAGCGGGTGGATGAAGCTCTCGTAGAGGATGCCGAGCACGAGGTAGATCGTGATGACGGCGGCGGCCAGCAGCAGGCCCTGGTTGGCCAGCGCGTCCTGGAATACCTGGGCGGTGCCGGCGAACGTCGTCGTGATGGTGCCGGGTACCCCGAGCGAGTCCTTGATCTCCGCGATGCGGTTGACCGCCTGGCCGAGCGCCACGCCGGGGGCGAGGTCGAACGAGATCGTCACCGCCGGCAGGAGGCCGAGCTGGTTGATCGAGAGCGGGCCCGGCACCCGGGTGATGCCCGCCACCGCCGAGAGCGGGACGAGCTTGCCGTTGGTCGCGCGCAGGCGGATCTCGTCGAGGCGGTCGGCGGTCCAGTTCAGGCGCGGGTCGAATTCGGTGATGACCTGGTAGCTGTCGGCGGTACCGTAGATGGTCGAGACCTGGCGGGTGCCGAAGCCGGTATAGAGGGTCTGGCGGATCTGGTCGGAGGTGATGCCGAGCGCCTGCGCCTTGTCGGTGTCGACCGTGACCTTGGCCTGGAGCGCGGCGTTCTGCAGGTCGCTGGTGACGCCCGCGAAGATGGCGCGGTCCTTCGCCAGGGCCTCGGTCAGCCGCTCGGACCAGCGCTCGAGCCCGGGCCGGTCGAGGCCCTGCACGACGTACTGATACTGGCTCTTCGACTGGCGCCCGCCGAGGCGCAGGTTCTGCACCGGCGTGATGAACGCGGTCAGGCCCGGCACCGCGGCAAGCTGCTGGCGCAGCTCCGCGATGGTCTTGGGCAGCGGCGGGCGCTGGTCGCGGTCCTTGAGCTCGACGAAGAACGAGCCCTGGTTGAGCGTGCCGGAGAACCCGTTCGAGCCGGCGCGACTCACGACGTGGGCCACCGCCGGATGGCGGGCGAGGATCACCTCGGCCTCGTGCTGGAGCGCGCTCATCGCGTCGAAGGACACGTCCTGGCCGGCCTCCGTCGCGATCTGGAGCTGGCCGATATCCTCGGACGGGAAGAAGCCCTTCGGGATGACGACGAACATCCAGGCGGTGAGCGCGACGGAAGCGAAGAACACCATCAGCACCGCGAAGGGCCAGCGCAGGCAGAGATCGACGCCGCGCTCGTACCAGGCCTGGATGCGGGCAAAGCCGCGCTCGAACAGGTTCTTCTTCTGGCCGTGGCCGGCGGCATCGGCCGGCAGGCGGGCGGCGAGCATCGGGGTGAGCGTCAGCGAGATCACCGCCGAGGCGATGATCGCGATCGTCACCACGATGGCGAACTCGTTGAAGATGCGCCCGACGACGCCGCCCATCAGCAGCACGGGGATGAACACCGCGACGAGCGAGATGGTGATCGACAGGATGGTGAAGCCGATCTCGCCCGCGCCCTTCAGCGCCGCCTCGAACGGCTTCATCCCCTCCTCGACGTGCCGGACGATGTTCTCCAGCATCACGATCGCGTCGTCGACGACGAGGCCGACCGCCAGGGTGAGGCCCAGCAGCGAGATGTTGTCGATCGAGTAGCCGAGAAGATACATCGCCCCGAAGGTGGCGATGATCGAGATCGGCACCGCCACCGAGGGGATCAGCGTCGCGGCGAGCCGGCCGAGGAAGAGGTAGATCACGGCCACGACGAGCACGATGGTCAGCACCAGCGTGAACTGGACGTCGTGCACCGCCTCGCGGATCGACACCGAGCGGTCGTTGACGACGTCGATGGTGCCGCTCGCGCCCAGCTGCTCCTGGAACTTCGGCAGCATCGCCCGGACACGGTCGACGACGTCGACCGTGTTGGCGTCCGGCTGGCGCTGAACGGCGAGCACCAGGGCGCGGGTGCCGTCCTTCCACGAGGCGATGCGGTTGTTCTCGACCGAATCGATGACGCGGGCGACCTCGCCGAGACGCACCGGCCGGCCGTTGCGGACCGCCACGATCACGTCGCGGAACGCATCGGCGTTCATCAACTGGGTGTTGGTCTGGATGGTGAGATTCTGCCCTCTCCCCTCGACCACGCCGACCGGGGTCGAGGTGTTGGCGTTCTGGATACCCGCCTGCACCTCGTCGACGCCGATGCCGCGGGCGGCGAGCACGTTGGGATCGAGCTGGACCCGCACGGCGAATTTCTGGCTGCCGTAGACCAGCACCTGGCCCACGCCCGTGATGGTCGAGAGCGAGGGTGAGATCACCGTCTGGGCGAAGGCGTCGAGCGTCGGCAGCGGCGTCGTCTCGCTCGACAGGGCGAGCAGGATCACCGGCGCGTCGGCGGGGTTGAGTTTGCGGAAGCTCGGCGGGATGGTCAGCTCGATCGGCAGCCGGCGCAGGGTCCGGGTGATCGCCGCCTGCACGTCGGCGGCGGCCTGGTCGATGTTGCGCGACAGCTCGAACTCGACGGTGATCGAGGTGAAGCCCTGATAGTTCGTCGCCGAGATCGTGGCGATCGACGGGATCGTGGAGAACTCCTTGATCAAGGGCGTCGCCACCGAGGCCGCCATCGATTCCGGCGAGGCGCCGGGGAGCTGCGCGGTGACCGAGATGGTCGGAAAGTCCACGGTCGGCAGGGCCGCGACCGGCAGGAAGCGGTAGGCGAACAGCCCCGACAGCGTCAGCGCGATCGACAGCAGGATCGTGGCGACGGGCCGGCGGATGAACGGGGCCGAGAGATTCATCGGGTCACTCGATCCGCGTGGGGGTGCCGGGAACGGACGCTTGGGCCTCGGCGGCGTCCTGCTGGCGCTCGCTGACGGGCAGGCCCGGGCGGACCCGGAACTGGCCCTCGACCACCACCCGCTCGCCGGGGCGCAGGCCCAGGCTCAGGGCGGCTCGGCCGTCACGGGAGGTGATGACCTCGACGGTACGGCGCTCCACGGTGCGGTCGGGCCGCACCACCCAGACGAAGCTGCCCTCCTGGCCCGGCTGCACCGCGGCCTGCGGCACCGTCACGGTGCCGGGCCGCGAGCCGAGATCGACCTCGACCCGCACGTACTGGCCGGGCCAGAGCCGGTCGTCCTCGTTGGGGAAGAAGGCCCAGGCGGTGACGGTGCCGGAGGCCTGGTCGACGCTCGAATCGACGAAGGAGAGCCGGCCCACCGCCAGCACCGCCTCGCCGCCGCTGGAGAAGACCCGGACCGGGGCGGTGCCGGGCCGCGCGAGCGCCGCGCGCAAGCCGTCGAGGTCGCGCTCGGGCAGCGAGAAGGTGGCGCGGAGCGGCCGCATCTGCGTGATGGTGACGAGGCCGGTGCCGGCCGATTCGTTGCCTTTCACGAGGTTGCCGGTGGTCACCAGCACCCGGCCGAGGCGGCCGGAGATCGGCGCGCGCACGACGGTGTAGTCGAGCCGGACCTTGTCGGCGTCGATCGCCGCCTGGGAGGCCGCGACGTTCGCCGCCGCCACCTTGGCCTCGGCGGAGGCGACGTCGAACTGCGCCTGCGAGGCGGAGGAGCGGGAGAGCAGTTCGCCGACACGGCGCACGTCGTTCTGGGTGCGGACCTGGGTCGCCTGGTCGCGGGCGAGCGCCGCCTCGTCGCGGGCGATCTGGGCGCGGAGCTCGCGGTCGTCGAGGCGGTAGAGCACGTCGCCCGCCTTCACCACCTGGCCGTCGCGGGCGAGCTGCTCGGTGATGACGCCGTCGATGCGCGGGCGCACCACCACGCTCGCCATCGGCTCGATCCAGCCCACCGCCGAGCGGGTCAGGGCAAGGTCGGTGACGCCCGCCGCCACGGTGGTCACCAGGGGGGGCGAGGCGGCCGGGTTGGCGGGCCTCGCCGCCGGGGCCGGCGTCAGGGCGGCGAACGGCAGTTGCGCGGGGACCGCGCCGGGCGGGCGCTCGGGCAGGTATCGGGCGAGGTCGGGCGGCAGCGCCGTCCGGGCCGTGGTCCAGGCGGCGTGGGTGTCGCCGCCGTGGCGCTGCACGAGCCAGCCCGCCCCGGCCGCGACCAGCGCCAGGAGAAGGAGGACGAGGCGGATCATCGCGGGGCTCCTGTGGACGGCGCCGGCGCGCCGAGGCCGTGGAGGAAGAAGTCGGCGACCGCAGCGGAAGCCGGCGCGCGCCGGCCGGTGCCGTGCACCGCCATGCGGATGCCGCCGAGGATCATCAGCACCGCGAGCTCGACGTCCGGGACGGCGAGCTCGCCGGCCTCGACGCCCGCCCGCAACAGGTCGGCGAGCGCGCCGCGCAGGCCGTCGAACCCCTCGCGCAGGACGCGCCGGCTGCGCTCGCCGAACTCGGCGCCCCGCCCCTCGATCGCGGTCAGCGCCGGCGACAGGGCACCGACCCGCTCCAGCACCAGCGCGACGGCGGCGCGCAGGCGGGCCGGCGCGTCGACCACCCGGATCGCCCCGATCGCCTCGCGCAGATCGGCCAGCGTCCAGGCGAGGCCGGCGATGAACAGGGCCTCCTTGGTCGAGAAGTAGCGGTAGAGCGTGGGCTTCGCGACGCCGGCGGCGGCCGCCACCGCATCCATGTGCACGGCAGCGTAGGGCAGGCCCGAGAAAAGCCCCATCCCGGCTTCGAGGATGCGGCGGCGGCGCGCGGGATCAAGCGGGCGCGCGGCGGCGGCGTGCGCGATGTGCGGGCGATCGGCGTGGCGTGCGGCGTCGCTCATGAAGCCCTAACTGAACTGATGGGTTCAGTTAGCGGGGTGGGGCGCCGTGCTGGCAAGCACGGGTTTCCGCGACATAATAGCACGATAAGAAAGCGCTGCCATCGGGCGTGCCCCTGCATCCAGGCGGATCGGGCCGCGGAGTGGAGACGGGGCGGGCCCCGCGCACCGTCCAATCCGGATCGATCACGCGCGCGCCTGATCCCGCCCCAGCGTCAGTCAGCGGCGGCGGCGCGTGATCCAAAATGCAGTCGAGTGGGCCGGACAGGACATGGCGACACTTTTCGCGTCGTCGTCTCGACTGTGCCCTTTGCGGATCCCGGGCACCGCCGCGCGGACCCGGAACAACATCATGGGGTGCGACAATCATCGCTCGGAGGCCCGACCGGGCCTCCGGCACCCGCCTCAGAACAGATGGATCGCGTGCGGGGCGAACAGCCCGATTGCCAGCATGCCGATCCCCGCGATCCCCAGGGCCCCGCCCGCGAAGGCGAGCGCGGCGATGCCGGTGATCACCTGGGCCGAGGCCAGCACGATGCCGATCTGGAACGCGGCCGAGCCGAGCTCGTAATGGTGGTAGCGGGCGAGCGAGAGGTCGCGCTTGGCCTCGGCCGCCTTGGCCTTGGCGGCGAGTTCCTTGCGGCCGTCGCCGGAGGCCGGATCGGAATCCCAGCGGGCCATGGTCTTAGCCCACTCCTCGATCTGCTTCTTGACCGCCTCCGGGGAGGCGTTCGGCTCCAGCGCGATCTGCTCGCCCGCGGTCTTCAGCACCGTGCCGCGGATGGTGCGGGCCTGGAAGTACGCCCACTGGTTGGCGGATTCGACGTTGGCGCCGAGCGCATCGGTCTGGGCGCTCTTCGCCAGGGTCTCGCCGAGGGCGAGAAACAGCGCGAGCACCGAGATCAGCAGCGCGACCTTCTTGTTGGAGCTGTCCACCGCCCCGTGACCACCCGACATCGTCGTCTCTCCCGAACCAATCCGACAGGCGCGGCCTCGTCTGGCGAAACCCTGCGACAGGACGAAGAACCGGGGGCGCGCCCGATCGATGAAGCCGGCGGCGCCCGCGCCTTCATAGCCGGGTCGCCGGGCGGCGCCAGCCCCCGCTTGCAGGGCCGCCCGGGAGCGGGCAGGCCTGCCGCACGGCCCCGCCGCGAGGGCCGGCCCCGAAGAGACGCCCCGAAGAGACATCCCGAGAGACGCCCGACCATGCGCCGAACCCCGTCCGCCGCCCTCCTCCTCGCCATCGCCGTGGCCGCGTCGCCCGCCCGCGCCGCGGGGCCGGACTGGCCCGACACCTATCTCTCCCGCGTCGAGGCGGTGGCGGTGGTGCAGAGCCTCAACGCCACCCTGCTCGCGAGCCGCAGCGCCACCGCGACGCTGGAAGGCTGGTGCGGCGCCCACCGCATGGCCGAAGCGCCGCGCCTCGTCGCCCGGCTGGACCGGGGCGTCGACAAGCCGGCTTCCGCCGAGACCCGCAAGCGCCTCGCGGTCGGCCCCGACGAGCCCCTGCGCTACCGCCGGGTGCGGCTCGCCTGCGGCGAGCACGTCCTGTCGGAGGCCGACAACTGGTACGTGCCGGCCCGCCTGACCCCGGAGATGAACCGGGTGCTGGAGACCAGCGACACCCCGTTCGGCCGGGCGGTCTCGGCGCTCGGCACCACCCGCCAGACCGTCGGGTCCGAGCCGCACTGGCAGCCCCTGCCCGAGGGGTGGGACCAGGCGGCCCCGCCCGCCCCGTCCTGCGGCACGCTCGAGGTGCCCGAGCACCTGTTCAGCCACCGCGCGGTGCTGTTCACGGGCGAGCGGCAGCCCTTCTCGGAGGTGGTCGAGACCTACACCCGCGCGGTCCTCGACTTCCGGCGGGCGCCGCGCCCGGCGGACCCGGCCTGTCCCAGGCCCTGACATCCTCCGCCAACGTGAGCGGGCAGCAGACACGAGCAGGCAGCAGACTTGCATCGGGGGCAGGAACCCCGGTGCTCCGGCGCCCTATGTCAGAGCCTGGACCCGGACGGAGGACGACCGACGCGGATGGACACCACCCTGACCCTGCTCGACCTGTGCGGCGCGGTCGCGCTGCTGCTCTGGGGCATCCACATGGTGCAGACCGGGGTGCAGCGCGCGCTCGGCCCACACCTGCGGCGCCTGCTCGGGGTGGCGCTCGGCAACAGGGTGAAGGCGCTGGCGGCGGGTCTCGGCGTCACCGCGCTGCTCCAGAGCAGCACCGCGACCGGGCTGATGGTGGCCTCCTTCGCCGGGGCCGGGCTGGTGGCGGTGGTGCCGGCGCTGGCCGTGATGCTCGGCGCCAATATCGGCACCACGCTCATCGTGCAGGTCCTGTCCTTCGACGTCGCCCGGGTGGCGCCGGTCCTGGTGCTGGTCGGCGTGATCCTGTTTCGCCGCGGCTCCGAGCCGCGCACCCGCGACCTCGGCCGGGCGGCGATCGGGCTCGGGCTGATGCTGATGGCGCTCTCGCGCCTCGTCGAGGTGATCACGCCCTACGAGGACGTGCCGGCCCTGCGCGTGCTGCTCGGCGCGGTCGCGACCGACAGGTTGATCGCCCTGATGCTCGGCACGGTGCTGACCTGGGCGGCGCATTCGAGCGTCGCGATCGTGCTCCTGGTGATGTCCTTCACCCAGGCCGGGGTGCTGCCCTTCGAGGCCGGGATGGCGCTGGTGCTCGGGGCCAATCTCGGCTCGGCCCTCAACCCGGTGCTGGAGGGGGCCCGGGACGGCGAGGCGGCGGGGCGCCGGGTGGCGCTCGGCAACCTCCTCACCCGGGCCGCCGGCTGCGCCGTCGCCCTGCCCTGCCTCGGGCTGATCGGGCCGCTCGCGGTGACCTGGCAGCCCGACCTGTCGCGGGCGGTGGCGGATTTCCACACCGCCTTCAACCTCGCGCTGGCGCTGGTCTTCCTGCCGCTGCTCGGACCCTTCGCGGCCCTCCTGCGCCGGCTGGTGCCGGAGCGGATCGACGCGCACGATCCGGGCCGGCCGATCCATCTCGACGAGGCGGCCCTCGAGACGCCGCCGGTGGCGCTGGGCGCCGCCGGCCGCGAGGCCCTGCGCATGGCCGACGTGCTGGCCGAGATGATGGCCGGCGCCGGCGAGGCGCTGACCGGCGGCGACCGGGCCAAGGTCACGGAGATCCGCCGGATGGACGACACCCTCGACCGGCTCAACGGCGCGATCAAGGCCTACCTCGTGCGCCTCGACCCGGAGGCCCTGAGCGAGGACGACGAGCGGCGGATCGCGGCGCTCGTCGCCTTCACCACCAATCTGGAGCATGCCGGCGACATCCTCTCGCGCAACGTGATGACCCACGCCGCCAAGCGCCTGAAGCGCGGGCTCGCCTTCTCGTCCGAGGGCAGGACGGAGGTGGAGGCGCTGCTGGCGCGGCTCCAGGCGAATCTCGGCGCGGCGGGCGCCGCCTTCCTGACCGAGGATCCCCGCGCGGCCCGGCGGCTCGCCGACGAGAAGGCGGTGTTCCGCGACCTCGAGGCACGCTCGACCGAGGCGCATTTCCGCCGCCTGCGCGAGGCCGGCGGGAGCGCCGGGACAGGGCCGGCCGAGGCGAGCGCCCTCTATCCCGACCTCGTGCGCGACTTGAAGCGGGTCAACGACCACTTGGTGGCCGGCGCCGCCTACCCGATCCTGGAGAGCCGGGGGGCGCTGCGCGCCAGCCGCCTCGAAGCTCCCTGACCGGCCCGGCGCGGCGCCAGCGCCCCCTCCAGCCCGGCCAAGTGCCCCCGGGCCAGGTGCCGCGTCGCCGCCTCGGCCGCATCGCGCTCGACGGCGCGGCAGCTGGCGACCAAGCGCTCGCCGAGCGGCGTCACCGCCGCCCCGACGCCCCCGGGCTTGGCCCGCAACCACCGGCTCGGCGAAGGCCCGGTTCAGCTCGTCGACCAGCAGCCACGCGCGGGCATACGACATCCCGAGCGCCCGGACCGCCGCCGAGATCGAGCCCCGTGCCGCGATCGCCTCGAGCAGGTTGATCTTGTCCGGCCCGATCCGGATCCCGGGAGCGAGGTCGATGCGGAGGTTGAGCGCGGGCGGAAGCGCGGGCATGGCGAGAAGGGATCTCGGGCGGCCTCGGGAGCGGAGGGCCGAGCCGACGCGCGGTGTTCCGCCAGCCTCGATAGCGCCCCGGCGGCGAGGGCCGGCAACCCTGCGGCTGGCGGGGATCGACGGTGCGATGCACGCGTCCGGCGGCGCGGCTCCGGCCTCCGCTTGACCAGGGAGCCTCGGCTCGGCCATGTCCGGTCCGACGCCGAGATCGCCCCGAGCCGGCACTTCTCGGCGGCGCCGGGCCCGGCCGGACGGCGCGATGCCGGCAAGGTCGTCCGACAAGATCGTCCGAGGGGGAATCTGCGTGATCGTCTGCTTCGGCTCCCTGAACGCCGACCTCATCTTCCGCCTGCCCGAGGTCCCGCGCTCCGGCCAGACCCTGCTGGCCGACGACCTCGCCGTGCAGGCCGGCGGCAAGGGGGCGAACCAGGCGGTGGCGGCGGCGCGCGACGGGGCCTCGGTCGCGATGGTCGGCGCGGTCGGGAGCGACGCCCTGGCCGAGGTGGCCCTGTCGGGCCTGCGCGAGGCCGGCGCCGACACCGCCCGGGTCCGGGAGGTCGCGGCGGCGACGGGCTGCGCCTCGATCTGGATCGACGCGCAGGGCCGCAACCGGATCGTGGTGGCGCTCGGCGCCAACGGGCACACGCGGGCCGACCAGGTCGCGGATGCCGACCTCGCCCGGGCGACGTCGCTGCTCCTACAGATGGAGGTCGATCCGGCCGAGACGACGGCTTTGCTGCGCCGCGCCCGGGCGCTCGGCCTGCGCAGCATCCTCAACCTCGCCCCGGCCCTGCCGCTCGACCTCGACACGATGCGGCTCGCCGGCCTCCTCGTCGTCAACGAGGACGAGGCCGAGGCGACCGCCGCGCGCCTCGGCTGCGCGCCGGAGGCCGCGTCCCTCCACGCCGCGCTCGGCATCGACGTGGTTCGCACCCTCGGGGAGGCCGGCTCGGAGGCAGCGACGGAGAGCGGCGCCTGGCACGTCCCGGCCCGCGCGGTCGAGCCGGTCGACACCACGGCGGCGGGAGATTGCTTCGTCGGCGTGCTCGCCGCGGCCCTCGACCGCGGCACGCCGCTCCGCGCCGCGATGGAGCGGGCGAGCGTCGCGGCCGCCCTCGCCTGCGGGCGGCGGGGCAGCCAGGCGAGCCTGCCCTGGCGGGAGGAGACCGACCGGGCGCTCGGGACCTGATCAGGTCGGGCACCGCGCGGGGTCGGCCTGGACCGGGAAAGCGGTCTCCCGCGCCTTGATCAGCGCCACCACCGTGTCGTTGACCGGGGTCGGCACGCCGCAGCGGCGCCCGAGCCGGGGGATCGACCCGTTGATCGCCTCGACCTCGCCGCGGCGCCCGGCCCGGTGGTCGAGCAGCATCGAGGGCCGGGCCGCCGGGATCTTGCCGCCGAGGCGGCGGATGTGATCGATCGGGTCGCCGACCTGCAGCGCCACGCCCATCGCGGCCGCCACGGCGATCGCCTCCTCGGCGCAGGCCCGCGCCACCTCCCAGGCGTCGGGATCGTCCATCACCTCGCCGATGGTGAGGCCCGTCAGCGTCGTGGTGCCCGAGAAGGTGACGTTCATGATCAGCTTCTCCCACACCATCCGGCCGAGATCGTCGAACAGGCTGACCGTGAACCCGGCCGATTGCCAGATCGCCGCCGAGGCCTCCAGGCGCTCCCGCGAGAGTCCCGCAAGGGCGCCGAAGCGGATCATCTCGAGGCCGTTGTGGTGCGCGTGGCCCGGCCCGCGCATCGAGGCGCCGAAGCCCCCGACCACGCCGACGGCGATCCGGTCGGGGTCGATGACGGCGGCGGCGACCTCCGGCGAGCCGAGCCCGTTCTGGATCGTCTGCACCACCGTCCCGGTGCCGATCAGGGGGGCGGCGCTCGCGGCCGCCGCCGCGACGTCGAAGGCCTTCGTCGCGACTATCACGAGGTCGCACGGGCCGATCCCTTCGGTCGTCGTGCCGGCGCTCGCGAGCCGCACCGTGCGGTCCCCGCTCGCCCCCTCGACCCGCAGGCCGTGCGCGCGCATGGCCGCGGCGTGGTCGGCCCAGAGCGTGACCGCGTGGACCGCGTGGCCCGCCGAGGCCATCAGCGCCGCGTAGACCGAGCCCATGGCGCCGCACCCGACGATCGCGACCTTCGCCATGCCGTCCCCTCCCCTGTCGATGTCCTTCGGGGCGTCGTCCGGTCCGGCGCGCCCGTCCCATTGGAGCACGACAGACGGCCCCCGAGATACCCGCCCGCGCGGACGGGCACGGCCTTGCCATTCGCGCCCGCCGCCGTATCAGGGCGTAGGACGTTTCGGTGCGTTCGTCATACCAGGGGCCCGATGTCGAAGCCGGCGATCCTCATCCAGGTCCGTACCGTGCTGCTGGCCCTCGCCGCCCTGCATGCCGGCCCGGCCGGCGCCCAGCAGCTCGCCACGGCCTGGCCGAGCAATGTCGGGCCGCTGAACCCCCACCTCTACGCGCCCAACCAGATGTTCGCCCAGGCGAGCGTCTACGAGCCGCTGGTGAAGTACCGGGCCGACGGCACCCTCGAGCCCTGGCTCGCCACCGCCTGGACGGTCTCGCCGGACGGGAGGACCTACGATTTCACCCTGCGCCCCGGCGTGACCTTCAGCGACGGCACGCCCTTCGACGCGCCGGCCGTGAAGGCGAATTTCGACGCGATCCTCGCCAACCGGGCCCGCCACGCCTGGCTCGACCTCGTCCGACGGATCGACCGCACCGAGGTCACCGGACCGCTGGCCTTCCGCCTGGTGCTCGACGCCCCGCACGCGCCGACGCTGAACGAACTCTCGCTGCCGCGGCCGTTCCGCTTCGTCTCCCCGGCCGCCATGAAGGCGGGCGGCACCACGGCGGACGGGATTGCGGCGCCGATCGGCACCGGGCCCTGGCGGCTCGTCGAGACCCGGCTCGGCGTCTCGGACACGTTCGCCGCCAACCCGGCCTACTGGGGCGAGAAGCCCGGCTTCGCGCGCCTCGTCGTCAAGGTGATCCCCGACCCCAACACCCGGGCCATCGCCCTGCAGACCGGCGAGATCGACCTGATCGCTGGTGCCGCCGGCCTGATTCCCTCGGAAGCCTTCCTGCGCCTGCGCGACCAGGCGCCGGCCTTCTCGGCCGCGCTCTCGCCGCCGCTCGCCACACGAGTTCTGGCGCTCAACTCGGCGCGCGCTCCGACCGACGACCTGGCCGTTCGCCGCGCGATCAACCGGGCGGTCGACAAGGACACCCTGGTGCGCACCGTCCTCGACGGCCTCGAACCCCGGGCCGACTTCCTGTTCGGGCGCAACGTCCCCGACGCCGATGCCGGCCTCACCCCGTACGGCTTCGACCGGGCGGCGGCGGACGAGCTCCTCGACGAGGCCGGCTGGATCCGGGGGCGCGACGGCGCGCGGGCGAAGGACGGCCGGCCGCTCGCGGTCGAGCTCGCCTTCGTCGGCACCAACGCCCAGCAGAAGGCCATCGCCGAGGTGGTCCAGGCCGACCTCGCTCGGGTCGGCATCGCGGTGCGGCTCGTCGGCGAGGAGGAGAGCGCGATCCTCGCCCGCCAGAAGGACGGGCGCTTCGGCCTGATCTTCGGCGAGACCTGGGGCCCGCCCTACGATCCGGCCTCCTTCCTGAGCGCGATGCGCGCCCCCTCCCACGCCGACTACCAGGCGCAGAATGGCCTGCCCGACAAGCCGACGATCGACGCCACCATCACGGCGGCACTCGCCGCCACCGACCCGCAGGAGCGTCGCCGCCTCTCCGGCCGCGTCCTCACCGCCCTGCACGAGGCGGCGGTCTACCTGCCGATCTCGTCGGCGGTGGCGATCGAGGTCCACCGCTCGACCGTGACCGGCGTGCGCTTCGGCGCCACCCTCAACGAGATCCCGTTCGCGGCGATGCGCCCGGGACCGGGCCGCTGATGCTGCGCTTCGTCCTCGCCCGCCTCGCCCTGATCCCGCCGATGCTGCTCGGCGTCTCGCTCCTCGTCTTCGTGATGCTGCGGGTCGGGCCGGGCGACCCGGCGCTCGACTACCTGCGCCTGTCGCAGGTGCCGCCCACCGACGCGGCGCTCGCCGATGCCCGGTCGATGCTCGGCCTCGATCGCCCCTTCCCGGTCCAGTACCTCGACTGGCTGTGGCGGGCGCTCCAGGGCGATTTCGGCCTCTCCTACGCCACCCGCCGGCCGGTGCTGCCGGAGCTCCTCAGCTACCTGCCGGCGACGCTCGAGCTCGCCGGCACGGCGCTCGCCGTCAGCCTCGCGCTCAGCCTGCCGCTCGGCGCCTGGGCGGCGGCGCATCGCGACGGCTGGCAGGACCGGCTGGTGCGGGGGATCGCGGTGCTGGGCGTCTCGCTGCCGAACTTCTGGGTCGCCTTCCTGCTCGTCGTCGCCTTCTCGGTCACGCTCGGCTGGCTGCCGGCGATGGGCCGCGGCGGGGCCGCCCACCTGGTGATGCCGGCGCTCGCCATCTGCCTGATGTCGCTCTCGGTGAATGCCCGACTCCTGCGGGCGAGCATGCTGGAGGCGGGCCGCGGGCGCCACGTCCTCTACGCCCGCCTGCGCGGCCTCTCCGAGGGCACGGTGGCCCGCCGGCACGTCTTCCGCAACGCGCTGGTGCCGGTCGTCACCGCCACCGGCATGCATGTCGGCGAACTCCTGGGCGGGGCGCTCGTGGTCGAGACGATCTTTTCCTGGCCGGGCGTCGGCCGCTACGCGGTCTCGGCGATCTACGACCGCGAATATCCGGTGATCCAGTGCTTCACCCTGGTGATGACGCTGGTGTTCGTGCTGTGCAACCTCGCGGTCGACCTGGCCTACGCCTGGCTCGACCCGCGCCTGCGCCATGGGCGGGAGGCCGCGTGAGACCCGCCGTGCCCGCCTCTCCCCCGGTCGTTCTCGCGGGCCTCCTCGCGGCGGTCTTCCTGCTCCTGGCGCTGCTCGGGCCGATGCTGGCGCCGCACGACCCCCTGGCGGTCGACCTCGCCCACCGCTTCGCGCCCGCGAGCCTCCTCCATCCCCTCGGCACCGACCATCTCGGCCGCGACATCCTCTCGCGCCTCGTCGCCGGGGCGCGCACGACGCTGGGCGCGGTGCTGGCGGTGCTCACCATCGTCGCCGCCCTCGGCCTCGCGGTCGGGGGGCTCGCCGGCATGCTCGGCGGCCGGATCGACACGGCCCTGATGCGGCTCTGCGACGTCTTCCTCACCGTGCCGACCTTCGTGCTGGCCCTGTTCATGATCGGGGCGCTCGGCACCGGGCTCGCCAACGTGGTGGCGGCGATCGCGCTGTCGCACTGGGCCTGGTACGCGCGGATCGTGCGCGGCCTGGTCCTGGAGCTGAAGACCCGCGACTACGTGCTGGCCGCGCGGATCGCCGGGGCGCCGCGACGGGCGATCTTCTCCGAGCACATCCTGCCCGGCGTGGTGCCGCCGCTCGCCGCGCTCGCCACCCTCGATATCGGCCACATGGCGCTCCACGTCGCCGGCCTGTCCTTCCTCGGGCTCGGGGTGCAGCCGCCGACGCCGGAATGGGGCGTGATGATCAACGACGCCCGCGCCTTCTTCTGGACCCGGCCGCTCCTCGTCGTCTGGCCGGGCCTCGCCATCGCGCTCGCGGTGCTGGCCTTCAACCGGCTGGGCGACGCGCTCCGCGACCGGCTCGACCCGGCGCTGACCGCGGAGCGGGGCCTGTGAGCGCCCGCACGCTCCGGGCCGAGGGCCTGTCGGTCGAGACTTGGCGCGAGACCCGGCGCGAGACCCGGCAAGAGACCCAGGCCGGCCGCGAGGCGGTGCCGCTGGTGCGCGAGGCCAGCCTCGATCTCGTCACCGGCGAGGTCCTGGCCCTCGTCGGCGCCAGCGGCTCGGGCAAGTCGCTCGCCTGCGCGGCCCTCCTCGGCGTGCTGCCGCCGGGCACCCGGCAGGGCGGCGGGCGGATCCTCCTCGACGGCGTCGCGGCGGAGCCGGCGGCGTTGCGCGGCCGCGCGGTCGCGACCGTGCTGCAGGCGCCGCGCACCGCCTTCAACCCGCTGCGCACCCTCGCCGACCATGCGGCAGAGACCCTGGCGGTGGCGGGAATCCGCGGGGCCGCCGCCCGGACGGCGATGCTGGAGGCCTTCGCGGCGGTCGGGCTCGGCGACGAGTCCCGCATGCCGGGCCTCTACCCGTTCCAGATGTCGGGCGGGATGCTGCAGCGGGCGATGATCGCGCTGGCGCTGATGTCCCGCGCGCCGTTCCTCGTCGCCGACGAGCCGACCACCGACCTCGACCTCGTCGCCCAGAAGCGCATCCTCGACCTCCTCGCCGGGCTGGTGCGGGCCCGCGGCCTCGGGCTCCTGATCGTCACCCACGACCTCGGCGTCGTCGCCCGCCTCGCCGACCGGATGGCGGTGATGGAGGCCGGGCGGATCGTCGAGGCCGGTCCCGCCCCGCGGCTCTTCGCAGCGCCGGCCGCGCCGGCGACGCGGGCGCTGCTTGCCGCCCACCGGGCCCTGCACGGGGAACCGGCATGACGGCCCTGCTCGCCGCCCGCGGGCTCGGCCACTCCTATCCGGGGCCCGGCGCCCGCCGCCCGGTGCTCGCGGGCATCGAGCTGGCGCTGGGGGAGGGCGAGTGCGTCGCCCTGATCGGCCGCAGCGGTTCGGGCAAGAGCACGCTCGCCCGCCTGCTCCTCGGGCTCGAGCCGGCGGAGGCCGGCGAGGTGCTGTTTCGCGGCACGCCCCTGTCCCGCCTCGACCGCGCCGGGTGGCGGGCCTTCCGGGCCGCGATCCAGATGGTGCTTCAGGACCCGCTCTCGGCGGTCAACCCGCGCCACGCGGTCGGGCGGATCGTCGCCGAGCCGCTACGCCACCTGACCGGCCTGTCGGTCCCCGAGCGGCAGGTGCGGGTCGAGGAGGTGCTGGCGACGGTCGGCCTCGACCCCGCCGTGGCCCTGAGGCTCCCGGGACAGCTCTCCGGCGGGCAGGTGCAGCGGGTCGGCCTCGCCCGGGCGCTCGCCACGCGGCCGGCCCTCGTCGTCCTCGACGAGGCGGTCTCGAACCTCGACGCGCCGCGCCAGGTCGAGATCCTCGACCAGCTCGCGGCCCTGCGCCGCCGGCACGGCACGGCCTTCCTGCTCGTCACCCACGACGTGCGGCTGGCGCGCCGCTTCGCCGACCGCATCGTGGTTCTGGGTGACGGGCGGATCGTCGATGCCTCGCCCTGCCGGCCGGTCCTGTCGCTCACCCATCCGGCGGCGCGCGAACTTCTCGACGCGGTCCTGCCGGCCGAGCCCGCGGAGGCGCGCTGATGCAGAGGATCACCGTCACCCTCGATCCCGGCCTCGTGGCGGAGGTCGACCGGATCGCGACGCTGCGCGGCTATGCCGGCCGCTCGGAGGCGATGCGCGACCTCCTGCGGCGCGGCCTCGCCGAGGCGCGCCGGCAGCTCGATCCCGACCTCTCTTGCGTGGCGACCTTCGGCTTCGTCGCCGAGGCGGGGGTGCGCGACCTCGGCCAGCGCCTCGCCGAGATTCAGCAGCGCCGCCATGACCTGGTGATCGCCCAGGTCCAGGCCCCCCTCGACCACGACGCCAGCCTGCACACGCTGATGCTGCGCGGCCGCGCCCGCGACATCCTGGCCTTCGCCGACGAGGTCGCGACCCAGCGCGGCATCCGCCACGACAGCCTCTCGCTGATCCCCGCCCGGATCGAGCTCGACGACCACGGCCACGGCCCGGAGCCGCATCCGCACGAGCACATCCGGACGTGAGCCCTTTCGCCGGGCCAGGGGCGGAGGCGAACGGACCAATCGAACCGGCTCGGCGCTCGCCTCGATGAGGAGATGGCCGGGGCTCCGGCCCGTATCGGATGCGGAAGCCGACCTCGATTGAGCCCGCTGGCATGCCACGTACGCGGAACTCGGACCGGCTGGAAATCTGCGCCTCGGCCAAGTCCGATGGGGTCGGGCCGCTGCGCGGAACACGGCTGAGACGCGACGATCCGCGCCGCTCCACCGCGGTCGATCGAGAAACGCCGAAGCCACCATCGCGAAGCGACATCGCCGCAGGACGCTACGCCCTGAAGGAACGAAAATGCGCGGCCGGCATTCCTCATGCCAGCCAGCTTGGCTTTAAGGACTGCTGCCCATGACGCTTCTGATCGTCCTCATCCTGCTCATCCTGCTCTTTGGCGGCGGCGGCAGCTTCTACGGTGGCGGCCGCTACCGTACGGGCGGCCTCGGCATCGGCGGCATCCTCCTCATCATCCTGATCGTGCTCCTGCTCACCGGCCGGCTGACCATCTGACGTCTCCTGTTGACCACCCGCCGCGGCTCGACCCTCGGCGGGTGATCCCGGTCGGCATGGACCTCAGGGACCAGATGTACGGTTCCGGGATATGTTGGTGAGGCGATCGGCTTGCATTCGCCGCCTGTCCGGTTGGCAGCACAGGAAAGACCGTCCGCAGAACACCCTTCGGGAGGTCGGTCGGGATCTTTCGCACCGATCGGTAGCTTTCGGCGTCTGTCGTTCCCGCTCCGCTGCTCCGGCGGGCGGGTCTGCATATACTTGAAAGACGCCAACTCATTGGCATGCAATGCATTTCAGTGGCGACCCCGGCAGGGCTCGAACCTGCGACCTGCCGCTTAGAAGGCGGCTGCTCTATCCAGCTGAGCTACGGGGCCTGACCGATTTCCGTCGTATCAGCCCGCCCGCCGCCCGTCCACAAGAACCTCACCTGAAAGGCGTTTCCCCTCTGCGAAGGCCCGTTTCCGGCCCCTTCCGAGGGACGCGAGGGCGAACCTGGCCGGGCCTCCGCAATCGCTGCGGGGGACGGGTAGCGAGACGCCGATTTGCTACGGGTTTGCTACGCGCTAGAGCTTCCGTCCCAGCGGAGCACGACATGCCAAGGAAAGCCGAGACCCTCACCGCCAAGGGCATCGAGAGCCTGATCCGGGAGGCGCGCGAGACTGGCGCCGCGCCCCGGGACGTCGCCGACGGGGGATGCCCGGGGCTGACGCTGCGCCTGACGCCGACGGCGGCGGTCTGGTCGATCCGGTTCCGGCACGCCGACAAGCCGCTGCGCGTGCGCCTCGGCGATGCCCGGGAATGGACCCTGGCGCAGGCTCGCTCGGTCGCCGGGGCCGTCCGGGACCATGTCGAGGCCGGACAAGGCGTCCCGGCGGAAGAGTGGATCACGCTCAAGCGCGCCGCCCTCGCGTCGAAGGGCGAGGTCGAGGTCCCGACCTTCATGCCGCGCGACAAGGGCCCGGCGACGTGGACGTTCGGCGAGGCGCGGCAGGCCTGGGGCGCCTGGATGCGGCGCGAGGTCGAGGCGGGGCTCCTCCGGGACGCGACGGTTCGGAACTACCTGGGGGTGATGGGCGGGCCGGCCATGCGGACGCTCGACGCCAGCATCGTCTCGCGCATCACCGCGGCGGACGTCGCGGCCGTCGTCGAGACGCTGGTCGAGCAAGGCAAGCGGTCGACCGCCCGGGACGTCGTCCGCGTCTCGAAGCGGTTCTGGCCGTGGATGGGCGACGCCGGCCGGAAACACCTAGCCGGCGCCGACCCGAACGCCATGGCGGGGCTGCGGGCGCCGAAGTCCGGAAGCAAGCCGAAGCGGCGGTACCCGCGCCTGCCCGCCGTCGCCTACATGCTGGCCGTCGCCCAGCACGGCGTCCTCTCGACGTCCGTCGGCGGCGCCATCGAGCTCCTCATCTATACCGCGCAGAGGCGCTTAAGCGTCGTCAAGGCCAGGATCGACGAATTCGAGCCCTGGGCCGAGCGTGAGGGCTGGGGCATCTGGTGGCAGGGCCACCGGAAAATCGGCCAGGGCGCGCCGACGGAGGACGACCCGCGCCACGGGTCCCATGCCCTGCCGCTCCCGCCGCACGTCTGGCGGAGGATCGACACGTACCTCGCGTTCTCGCGCCGGGAGGCGGATGAGCGGGGCGTGGCGCGGTCGGAATGGATGTACCCGGCAGCGAGACCGCGGCGGCTCGGCGACCCGGTCACCCACCTGTCGCCGCATACCCTGACGCACGCCGTCGCCGCGATGCCGGGCATCGAGGCCTCGCCCCACGACGTCCGGAGGGCCTTCGCGACCGTGTGCCAGCGCGATCTCGGCGTGGCGACGCCCGTCGTCGGCATGGTCCTCGACCACGCGAACTCGGACTTGCTGGAAGTGTCCGACGGGAACGCGATGACGCGCCGCTACACGCTCGACCAGATGCTCGCCCTGAAGGCGCCGGCCCTGGAGGCGTGGCAGAAAGCGGTGTGGGCCGAGCGGCTCAAGGTAGAGCTCCCGGACAGCATCACGCTGAAGGAGCAGATCGTGGCCGAGAACCTTCGCCAGCGCGGCGTCACCGACCTGGAGGCGGAAGGTGAGCGCCGTCGGAAGGCGGCGGCCAAGGCGTACGCCGAGGGGCGCACGTGGCGCCAGCGACGTCGGCCAGCCGGGGCGACGAACCCCGCCTGAGTCCGCCGGTCCCTAGACGAGCTCGGCCACGGTGACGCGCCGGCGCGGCCGGGCGGCCCATTCGGCCAGGACCGCCCGGAGCTCGTCTGTGACGACGACCGTCGAGCTTGCCGCGTACCAGCCCCGCATCGAGACCTCGACGCGGGCGCCGGCCCGCTCGGCGAGGCGCCGTGCGGTCGAACGCGAGCAACCGACCGCATGGGCGATGTCGAAGAGCTCGATGCACCGTCCGGCCTCGGGCAGACGCGCCTCGTCGATGGGCTCTGGCGGAAGCTGCGCGACGAAGGTGTTGACGGCCTGCGCGAGCCGGGCGGCCCTGGCCCGCTTCAGGCGCTCTTCGAACCGCGCGGCCCGGGCGCGGCTGTCGCCCTCGCGGCGCATCTCGGCAAGCTTCTCCGACCAGCGCCACTCTTCCAGCGCCTGCGCGACCGCGTGCTTGATCAGCTTCCCGTGCAGTTCGGCGACGGCGGGGCCGACGAGAAGCGCCCGGGCCGACCAGGCCGAACCGTCACCGGCATCAGCGACGTAGGCCCGCAGGGGCACGCCCGCATCCATCTGCGGGGCGACTTCCCGGGCGACGCCCCGGGGCAGGTGCCCGAGGCGGATGTCGTTCCGCCACCAGACCTCGACGGCCCGCGGGTCGTACTCGTTGTCGGGCGCCCGGACGAGGACGAGGCGGTCCCCGGCACGGGGCGGACCGGCTCGCCGTCCAGGCCGGTCTGGTCGTAGTCGTAGTATTGCAAGCCGGCGATCTCCGTGCCGGCCCAGGGCTCGCCGGCCCGGATGCGAGGGGCCTCGACGGCGGCGTCGACGCCCTCCAGGCGGACGACCGCCGGGGGCTCGAAGGGGGAATCGGTCATTGCCTACTCCTCAAGCGAGCGCAGGATGCGGGCTGCGTGGCTACGAGCCTGCAGCCGGACGCAGGACAGAACCGTGGGGGGCGGCGTGCCTTTCCCCGCGAGCCAGCGGCGAATTTGACGGTGATCCACGCCGATCTCGACGCCGATTTTGCCGATCCATAGTTCTCCGTATTGAGCGCGTGCGATGCGGGCGACGACATCGATGTCGCGCTCGTCGAGGCGGGGGCCGCCGTTCGCGCCAATGGCGAGGCGGGCTGCGCCTGCCGCCTCGGCAGCGACCTTCTCGGCAATGGCATCCTCCAAATCGAGTTGGCCCGGGAGCCGCTCGGTGTTCGAGGGCGCCCGGTTGGCGAGGCGAGCGAGGACGTCAGCCACGGCGAGCCTCTCGCGGTGACAGCTCGGGCAGCGGACGTTCGTGCGCCCAGGCGTCGAGCCAATGCCACCTCTCCTGGGCGGCCTCGGCGCCGTGCGAATCGACGATCTGCGCGACCAAAGCCGGCGACGGCGACGCGTGGATGGCAGCGTCGATGCTGTAGACGCCGTCGCTCACAGAAGCCTCCCCTGCGACTGTCGGGGATCGGCTGACGGCATGCGGCGGGGCGGCCGCGGCGGGAGCTTCGGCGCCGCCGCCGGGACGGTGCGAACCTGCGCGACGGGGCGCGCGTCGACGGGCGCGGCCGGGGGCACCTCGGGCGGAAGGGGTTCGACCGGGGCGCGGGGAGCAGAGCGGTTGAAGGACGGGGACTGCGCCAGGCGCTCGTCGGCGATGAGATGCCTGAGGAAATCGGGCAGGTCCCGGATGTCCGGGTCGTCGAGGAAGGGGTTACGCGACACGGCCCGCGCCCTCCACGGGGACGATGGCCTGCTCAAGCCCGAGGCCGGCGAGGAGCCGCGCGCCCGGGGGGCGCCGCTTGGCGCGCACGTCAATGAGGTATGCCGGGCTGACGCCCAGCGAACGGGCGGCCGCGCTGGCCGAACCGGCGGCCTCCACGCGGGCACGCAGGAGGTCGAGGACCTCGTCGCGCGTTAACCTGGGTCCCATCGAAGTTATCATTCCCTCAGTAGAAAGCCGCAGCTCGCCCTATTACGACCCGCATTGCCAACGATGGTAAGCACCACGACGATGCGCGCAAGAGCCGCTTGGTTAAATTGAACACCGTTCAATTTATGTCATCGAAGGAGGCTCCGATCCACCGACTTTCAAAGCATTTTGGAGCTCGACAACATCTTGCGAATCCTGTCTTCGGGGGGGGCACTTTACCCTCGTTGCCAACCCGTGAAAGACCGCTGCCGTGCTCTCCCTCGCTCTCCTCATCCTCACTGCCGCCGGGGTCGTCCTCCCGATCCTGGCGGCCGCCGTCGCCGCGTCCCGGGGCGCCTCGGAGCCGGCCGCTCCGGTCCCCACGCCCCTCGGGGCGGCCATCCCCCTCTCGGCGCTCGGCCTCACGTGGCGCCGCCTTCGTGACGTGCGCACCGGCCGAGGCCCGCGCGTCCTCTGGCTCGGTGAGGGAGACTCGACGCGGTATTCCCGTGCCTTCCGGCTGGCGAAGGCGCCGCTCTACGATGCGGGCTATTCCTGGGGGACGGTCGAGCGGAGCGGGGGCGCGGTCCAGCTCGTGTGCTGGGAAGACCCGGCGCAGGGCGACGCGGTAGCGGTCGACGCCATCGCCGCGGCCGAGGCCTCCCTCGCCGAGGACGACGGCCGGCTCGCCCTGGAGGAACAGCGCCGCAGGCAGGCTGAGGCCCTCGACGCGGAGCTCAACGGGGACGCGAGGAGGGGCGACCTGGAGGCCCTGCGCCAGTCGCTCAGGCTGAAAGCGTGGGCGTGGTCCAAGCGTGTCGAAGCGGACCGTCCTGCCCGCCCGCAGGTCATCCAAAAGTGGTCCGACGAAATCGGACTGCCGTAGGATGGCAGGATGCGTCTCGGCACCATCCGCAGTCCAACTCCGGCGAATGTGGACCAGGTCGTGTTCGTCGTCGAATTCCCCAAAGGCGACGCGTGAGGCGTTGAGCCTGAGTCCCAGGAGCCGGGCAGCAGTTTCGACCACGCCCTCGGCGCTCGTCTGGGACCGCATGGCGTCCCCCAGCTCAAGCAGGAACCCTTGGCGCTCTTCGCGTTCGCGCAGCACCTCCTCAGCGCGTTTGCGTTCGGTCGTGTCGTTGAAGACGAGGCAGATCTGCCGGCTGCCTTCCCCGCCAACGCGCGAGATGAAGACGTCGTACCACCTGCCGGTTTCTTCATGGTGGCTTTCGACGCGCCGTGCCACGCCGGTTCGGGCCACTTCGGCATAGGTTCCGATCCAGTAATCCTCGGTGTTCGGGCTCACCTCGCTTCTGAGCTTGCCGACGACACCGGTCAGCCCGGTCTGTTTCTCGAACGCTGCGTTCACTTCCACGAAACGGTAGTCCAACGAGCGCTGGGGATCGTCGACATATTCGAGCAGGCAGAAGCCTTCGTCGATCGACTCGAACAAGGTTCGGTATTTCTGTTCGCTCTCCCGCAGCCCCGCTTCGATGCGGGTCCGCTCGATCTCCGACCAGGCGCGTTTGGCGAGCGCTTCGACGAAGGCGACCTCCTCGGCGGTCCAGCGACGGGGCGCGATCCCCTGGCTGGTGTTGAGGATTGCGACCAGTCGGCCGCCCACCAGCACCGGAACCGCGATCCCGGCCAGGAGGCCTCGCTCGACCATCGCCGCCTTGACCGGGTCGGGGATGCGCGGGTCGAGCACGACATCCTCGTAAACCACCGGCCGGCCCGCCAGGTGTTCCGCGGCGAACGGCTCGCGCTCGTCGAACGGCCAGCGCGACGGTTCGGCCGTCGTGCCGTCCGCGTAGAAGACCCAATCTGAAACGTACTCCCGAGCCTCCCAATCCATCACGGCCCAGAGCGTGCGCTCGGTGCCGAGTTGCTCGGTGAGGATGCGGCAGGTCTCCTCCGCCACCAGGGCCGGGTCGGACAGGCCGCGCACCGCGTCCGAGAAGCGAACCAGGAAGGCGTTGCGCTCCTCGCTCGCACGCATCCTCCGGCGCGCAGCCCGCTCGTCAAGGCGGGCTCGGCTCGTGATGTGCGATGCTGATGGGGGTGGGACCGCCCGGAGGCGGTCCCGTTGAGGCCTACTCGGCGGCGATGCCGTAGTAGCCCTCGTCGTCGCGGCGCTCCGCGTCAGCCAGCGCCCGGGCCTCGGCGTCGGGCTCCAGGCTCTCCGGATCGCCTTCGAAGGCGTCGATGTCCCAGCTCCGATCCTCGTCCATGCCGACCTGGGGCTCCTCGCCCGGCTCGGGGCCGGCAACGGCGGCCGGCACTTCGCCCTCGTCCGCCAGGAAGGCCGGAAGCGCCTCCTCCTCCGGTTCCAAGGCGGCGGGCGCCGGCTCGGGCTGGGTGGGTGCCGGATTGCTGCGCTCCAGGCCCGGCGTGCGCAGCGGCTGCGGGAGCCAGCCGGTGCCCTCGACCAGTCGCGTGGCTTCCTCGGCCATTTCGGACCGCTTCAGGTGATCGATAAGTTGCGCGGCCGCCTCGCCCTTGGCCTCGCGCACGGCGGCCAGGATGCGCCCCTTCGTGACGTGCCCGAAGAAGGTTTCCTTGGTCGGCTGCCAGTGCTCGGTCATGTCGAGCCCGACGAGTTCCGCCACCCGGTCCGCATGGGCGATGGCCCCGGCCCGCCCGTCATGGGGCTGCTGCATCGGTTTAGGCTCAGGCCGGCGCACAGGGCGAACAGGTCCGCCCGCGAGTCGGGGTCGAGGCCCAGCAGGGCGTCCCAGAGGCGCACACCCTCCTTGGGCAGGCGCTCCTGCCACTCGCGCCGCCGACGCTCCAGGGCGATGGCTCCCGGCGCCTCGGCCAGGTTCGGGACGTCCCGGCCGGGCTCCGTCGAGCGGAACTGGATTTCCAGGCAGCTCTCCGCCCCGCGACCATGGGCGCTGTAACCGGCCGCGTAGGCGGCCATGCCGCGATAGAACGCGCCGAGCGCGAGCGCGTGGAGCACGGCCAGGAAGGCCGCGTCCGGGTCGTTGCTGAGCGCCTCACGCAGGGCGACCGTGCGCTGGGTGGTCAGCTCTGCGATCAGGCGCGCGCTCAAGGGACGCTCGCCGTCCTCGTCCTCGGGCTCCGCCCCCTGGGGAGTTTGGACGTCAGCGCCGCCCACCGCCGCGCCGCCGACCGTGAAGGTGGCGCGCTGGATGGTCCCGGCGCGCGTCTGCCCGGGCGTGACGTCGGTCCCACCGCCCTCGGCGACGGCGGGCTCGGCCGCTCTCGGCTCGTCCTGCCGGCGCACCCAGCCCCGGTCGATGGCGGGCTTGCCGTCGTAGCCGATGCTCACGAAGGCGCCGGCGTAGGCCATCTGCTCGGCGCTGTAGCGCGCTTGCCTGCCCTCGAAGGTCTCGATCGCCTGCTCGAGTTCGCCGAGCCGCGCATCCACCTCCTCGGGCAACTCCTCGACGTCCTGGTACTCCTGTTCGAGGCGCTCGTACTCCTCCTGCAGGGCGGCGAAGGCGCCCTGGGCGTCCTCGATCACCGCCACCTCGGCCGGCTCTAGCCGGCGCAGGTGGTAGGTGTGGTTGTAGGGGAAGCTCTCGGCCGCCTCGACCCACCGCCAGCCCTCGGCCAGCACCTCGGCCGTGATTGCCTGCAACTTCTCCTGCGCGAGGCGGCTCAGGAGCGGCACATCCTTCATCCAGCCATCACCATCCTGGCTGAACAGGTCGCGCAGCACCTCGCCCCCGGCCGCCTCGTAGGCCTCTACGCCCACAAACAGGGCCCGGCGGTCGCGCCGGATCTCGACGTGCCCTTCGGTGAGCTGGCGGCGGATGGAGTGAGGCTCCTTGTTCCAGCCGTTGCTCGGCGCGGCCCAGACCTGCTCCTGGTGGGCGTGGTCGGGCGAGACCGAGAACGCCATGAGCTGCTCGAGCGTCATCCCGCCCTCGGCGTACACCTCCAGGAGCTTCGGGGAGACTGTCACCAGCCGGAGCCGCTGTTTGACCACCGCGGGCGTGACGAAGAACCGGGCTGCGATCTCCTCCTCGCCGAGCCCGGTGTCGATCAGGGCCTTGAAGGCCCGAAACTGATCGAGCGGGTGCAGGGCCTCGCGCATGGTGTTCTCGGCGAGCGAGTCCTCCTCGGCCGAGATCGGGCTGTCGGCCTCCCGCACGATGCAGGGCACGGCGCCGGTTTTGGCGAACCGCTTGGTTTTCACGAGATGCTGAAGCGCCCGGTAGCGGCGGCCGCCGGCGGGCACCTCGAACATGCCGGTCTCCGCCCCCTCGCCGTCGAGCAGGGGCCGGACGTGGAGGGACTGGATCAGGCCGCGGCGGGCGATGTCCTCAGCGAGGTCCTCGATGCTTTGGCCGTTCTGGATGCGGCGGACGTTCTTCTGGGACAGCACCAGCTTGTTGAAGGGGATGTCGCGCGCGCTGGTGAGCGTGATCTTCGGCAAGGTCGCCATGTCGGCGGGTCTCCGCGACGGGCGGGCGAGAGCCTTTCTCTCACCCCAACACTCGTCACAAAGCTCCTCCCAGCCCTCCTCCTCTCGTCAGGGCACCGGTCGGACCGACGCGCCTGCTCGCGGCCCTCACGCGTCTTGGGCGCCGAGTGGGAAGCGGGACGGCTGGTCAAGCCTGGTGTGCTGCGGCGAGGCGATCACCACCTCGGCGCCGATCATGGACCCGCCGGCGGTGCGACCGATCCACCGCTGCGCCGAGGCGCTGCCAAGCAGATGCCCCGCCATGCTGGCCACCACGCTGGGCGGGAAGCCGCTATCCGCTCCTCAACCCCCGAAGACGACGCAGCGCAGCCTCGCACATCCTGCTCGGATCACGCTCGCCACCCAGCGCAGGCTCGATGACGCTGCGGGCGAGCACTCGGCGCAGTTCCAGCGGCGAGAAGGCGGCCGTGGTGCTCTCATCGACCGCGTTCAGGGCGGTTCGGTAAGCGCTCTCGACCACCCGGAGTTCCGCGGGGCTGAGGCACTGCATCAGGGGCGGAGAAGGCATCGTTGCCATACCTGGGAGAGAGCACCCGCAAGCCACGCGGACATTCACAATTGCTCATGCACCCTGCGAAGCCGCCCGGTCCCGGCACACCGTCCGGCAGCATACGAAACAGGAACGTTCCGGCCCATGCAGCATTACTGGGTCGACCACGCCTCGCGCATAGTGGTGAGGGCCGGGAGGGAGCACGGAGGTACTGCCCCTCCCGGCCCTGGCGTGACGTGAAGGGACCTGTGCGCCACGCCTCACCGCCGGTCTCACGAGCCGTTCGCGAGGCGCGGCGTGAAGTCCGTGTCCGGCCCGACCCGCCGGCAATACGCCGCGACCAAGCGGGCGCAGGCCTCGACGTCGGCGAGGCTCAAGGTCTCGGAGGGCGTGTGCATGTAGCGAAGCGCCACGCCGACCAGCCCGGTGGCGACGCCGGCGCGGCCGACCTGCACGGCGTTCGCGTCCGTGGGCGTGATGCCCGCGAAGACGCTCACCTGATAGGGGATGCCCTCCTCGCGCGCCGCCGAGGTCAGGAGGTCGAAGACGACCGGGTTCACGTTCGCGCCGCGGGCGATCGTCGGCCCGCGCCCGAGTTCGAGTTGCCCGAGCTGGGTTTCGTCGAGCCGCGGCAGATCGGTTGCGTGGTCCATGTCGACGACGAGACCCGTGACCGGCCCGATGGCCTCCGTCGCGGTCTGGGCGCCGCGCGACCCGATCTCCTCCTGGACGGTGGCGACCGCGTACAGGCCCATCTCGGGATGCAGGCCGCCCTCGTCGTGCAGCAGCCGCATCGCCTCCGCGATGATCACGGCGCCGGCCGTGTTGTCGAACCCGCGCGCGGCGGCGCGCTCCCCCATGAGCGGCTGGAACTCCTGCTGGAAGGTGACCGGGTCCCCGAGCCGGACCACCTCCTCGGCCTCTGCCCTCGACCTCGCCCCGATGTCGATCCAGAGCTTCTTGATCTCCGGCCGCTTCGTCTTCTCGTCAGGGCTCAGAAGGTGGAAGGCCCGGCTGCCGACTACGCCGGGCAAGCGCTGCCGCCCATGCACCCAGACCCGCTGCCCGACCGGGGTGACGTCGTCATGCCCGCCGATGCCGCTGAAGTGCAGCAGGCCGTCCTCGCGTATGTGGTGGACCAGGAACCCGATCTCGTCGATGTGCCCGGCCAGCATGATCCTGGCTTCCGCCTCCGGGTTCAGCACCGCGGCGACGTTGCCGGCGACGTCCGTCCTGACCAGGTCGGCGTAGCGCTCCGTGTAGCGGCGGTAGACCTCTGCGGCCGGCTGCTCGAAGCCGCTGGGCGAGGGCGCGTTGGCCAGCGATCTCATGAAGTCCAGCGTCTCAGGGCGCATCGCGCTCACTCCTCCGTTCGTACCGCATCGAGCCGCGGGGAGAGGTGCCGCAACGGGCACGACAACGGACCAGACCTCGACCGGTGCCCTGGTCGACCCGGTTTTTCGCCGAGAACAGCTCGAACTCTCGCCTGCAGGTGCGTGTTGAGCGCGCCCCACAGCGAGGGTGAGCCCAGCCGTCGAGCTAACCCCAGACGCGGCCCTTCGACGGGGCGACCCCCGCCCCGGCCGCCGGCTGGGCGGCGGAGGGCAGGAGCGACGGCCCTCCCGGCGGCGCCTCGGCGGGACCGGCGTTCGCGGGCTCGGTGATCAGGCGCGCGCGCCGGCCGAAGGTCGCGTACTCCCACACCCAGCTGAACGCGACCGCGATCCGGCTGCGGAGCCCGATCAGGAAGTAGACGTGGGCCACGCTCCAGAAGAGCCAGGCCGTGAACCCGGTGAGGGTCAGGCGGTCGAGCTTCACCACCGCCGCCCGCCGCCCGATCGTGGCAAGGTCGCCCTGGTGCCGGTACTGGAACGGACCGGGGAGCGGCCGTCCCCTGGCGCGGGCGGCGATGAGCTCACCGACGTAGCGGCCCATCTGCTTGGCGGCGGGAGCAAGCCCCGGCACCGGCCTGCCGTCCGGCATGGCGGCCGAGGCCGTGTCGCCGATGACGAAGATCTCCGGCCGGCCCGGAAGCGTCAGGTCCGGGGCCACCTTGACCCGACCGGCGCGGTCGCGCTCCGCGCCGAGCCAGTCCGCGGCCGCCGAGGCCGCCACGCCGGCCGCCCACACGATGGCGCCCGCATCGATCCGGCGCTCGCCCACGATCGCGTGGCCCCGGCCGATGGCGGTGACCGGCGTGCCCGTGATCACCTCCACCCCCCGACGCTCCAGGGTGCGCCGGGCATAGGCGCTCAAGGGCTCGGGAAAGGCCGCGAGCAGCCGCGGGCCGGCCTCGACGAGGAGCACGCGCGCCTGGCGCGGATCGATGGTGCGGAAGTCGGGCGGCAGGGCCTCGCGCGCCACGTCGGCGATGGCGCCGGCCATCTCGACCCCGGTGGGACCGCCCCCGACCACGACGAAGGTGGTCAGAGCCTCGCGCTCGGCCGGCTCGGACGCGAGCTCGGCACGCTCGAAGGCGATCAGGATGCGGCGGCGGATCTCGGTCGCATCCTCGATGCGCTTCAGCCCCGGCGCGTGCGGCGCCCACTCCTCATGGCCGAAGTAGGCGTGGGTCGCGCCTGTAGCGACAACAAGCTGATCGTAGGCGAAGTCGCCGCCGGTCGTGTGGACGAGCCGCTGGTCCGCGTCGATCGCGTTCACCTGGGCCATCAGAACGCGCGTGTTCTTCTGGCGCGAGAGGATGCCGCGGATCGGCCAGGCGACGTCGGCCGGGTTCAGCGCGGCGGTGGCCACCTGGTAGAGCAGGGGCTGAAAGCAGTGGTGGTTCTGCCGGTCGATCAGGGTGACCTCGACCGGCGCGCGCCCGAGCGCCTTCGCGGCCTCCAGGCCCGCGAAGCCGCCACCGATGATCACCACGCGCCAGGGCTCGGCCATCACGCTCCATCCCTCCAGGCGGGCCTACCGCCGCCTTCCCGCACGATATCGCCTCCCTGCTCCTGCCTGACCGGCTCGGAGCGTTGTTCGACGATGCCGGTTTCGCCGACTTCCACCCGGCTCTGGGCCAGCCGACCGAGGAGGGGCAAGGACCGGGGTAACCCCGCGGCGCGTAGTCCTGATCAGGTTCCGGTGATCGACCGCGACCCGATCGAGGCCTCACCGCGCCAGGCGCCGCCGAGCGTGCGAAGCCTACAGCAGCGGCGTGCCCCCGGTCACGGCGTGGATGCCGCCCGTCATGTAGCTGCCCTCGTCGGAGGCGAGCAGGACGTAGATGCCCGCCAGCTCCCGGGGCTGACCGGGGCGGCCGAGCGGCGTGTCCTCGCCGAAGCTCTTCACCTTCTCGTCCGGCATGGTGGAGGGGATGAGCGGCGTCCAGATCGGCCCGGGGGCCACCGCGTTCACGCGGATGCCTTTGCCGCCCAGCATCTGGGCCAGGCCCGCGGTGAAGTTCGAGACGGCGCCCTTGGTCGCGGCGTAGGCCAAGAGCATCGGGGCGGGCTTGTCCGACTGGATCGAGGTGGTGTTGATGATGGACGAGCCCGGCCGCATGTGGGGCACGGCGGCCTGGGCGAGGCGGAACATGGCCGTGATGTTGGTGCGGAACGTGTACTCCCACTCCTCGTCCGGAACCTCGTCCAGCGACTGGTACGTGCGCTGGAAGGCGGCGTTGTTCACCAGGATGTCGATGCGGCCGAACTCGGCCACGGCCCGGTCGACGATCGACCGGCACTGGGCGGCCTCGGCGATGTCGCCGGGGACCCGCACGCAGCGTCGCCCCGCCGCCTCGACGTGGCGCGCCGTCTCCCGGGCGTCCGCGTCCTCCGCCTCGCTCAGGTAGCTGATGAGCACGTCCGCGCCCTCGCGGGCGTAGGCGATGGCCACCGCCCTCCCGATGCTGTCCCCGCCCGTGATCACCGCCACGCGCCCGGTGAGCTTGTCGCAGCCCCGGTAGCTCTCCTCGCCATGGTCGGCACGCGGCGTCATCTCCGCCTCGGTGCCGGGGGGCTCGATATGCTCCTGGTCAGGCTGGCTCATGCCGGTTCTCCTTGGCTCTCATGGCGCTGCGCGCCGGCGGGTGTCGCGGGGCTGTCCCGGACCGGAGCGCGCCCGAGCGCCTTCATGCCCTCAAGGCCCGAAGGAGCACCGCCGCTGGTCACCAAGCGCCATGGCTCGGCCGTGGGAACTCCGTCCCGACAGGCCCAACAGCCGCCCCCGCCATGGGTTCCCCCGCCGGCGCTGGCCCAGATGGGCCGGCACCTCCGCAGGCCGCTCCACCCAGGCGCGAGCAGCGGACCCCGGCTGGCCGCGACAGATCGGAACCTGAGGCGGCCATCGCGCCTTGCGCAGCGGCCCGCCCCTTTGCCTTAAGCCACCTCATGTCCAGCATCAGTGCCGTAAATCTCGTCGTCCTCGCCACCGCCCTCGTCGCGGTCGGGTCGATGCTCTCCAGCCTCCTCGCCGCGCGGCTCGGAGCGCCCGTTCTCATCGCCTTCCTGGCCGTCGGCATGCTGATCGGGCGGGAGGGCCCGGGCGGCTTCACCTTTGCGAACTACCACTCCGCCTACCTGATCGGGTCGCTCGCGCTCGCGGTCATCCTGTTCGACGGCGGGCTTCGCACCAGGGCGGACGCGGTGCGCGCGTGTCTCAAGCCGGGCCTGATGCTGGCGACCCTCGGGGTGCTCCTCACCGCGCTGATCGTGGGCGTCGCGGCGCGCTTCGCCCTCGACCTCACCTGGCCCGGCGCATTGCTGCTCGGCGCGACCATCGCCTCCACCGACGCCGCGGCCGTGTTCTTCCTGCTGCGCGCCCATGGCCTCAAGGTCGAGCACCGCATCGAGGCCACGCTCGAGGTGGAGTCGGCCGCCAACGACCCGCTGGCCGTGTTCCTAACCGTCACGCTTGTCGAGCTGGCGGCCCATCCGGGCACGCCGCCCGGGGCGTCGGTGCTCCTCCACCTCGCGCAGGAGGCGGTCCTCGGCACGGCGCTGGGCCTCGCGGGCGGGTTCGCAGCCTCGTGGGCGCTGAACCGCGTCCGGCTCCCGTCGGGTCTCAACCCGCTCTTCGCGCTCTCCTGCGGGCTCCTCGTGTTCGGCGCCACGTCGGTGGCCGGCGGCAGCGGGTTCCTGGCCGTCTATCTCGCCGGCGTCGTCGTCGGGAACCGCCCGATCCCGGGCGCCGCGCGCGTGCTGAACGTGCATGAGGCGATGACGTGGCTCGCGCAGATGGGGATGCTGGTGGTGCTGGGCGTTCTCGTCACGCCCTCGCGGCTCGTCGCGCAGGCAGGGCCGGCACTGGTGGTCGCCTTCGCCCTGATCCTCGTCGCCCGGCCCCTCTCCGTGTTCGCCTGCCTGGCGCCGTTCGGCTTCAGCCGTGCCGAGCGGGTCTTCGTGTCGGCCATGGGCCTACGCGGGGCGGTAGGCATCTTCCTGGCCTCGATCCCGGTGCTGGCGGGCGTGCCTGACGCCGAGCTCTACTTCAACGTGGCGTTCTTCGTGGTGCTGACGTCGCTGGTGCTGCAAGGCTGGACGGCGGGGCCGATCGCGCGCCGGCTCGGGCTCGCCGCCCCGGGCCATGTGGAGCCGCGCCGGGTCGACCTCGGAGCGCCGATCAGGGTCGAGGAGGAACTGGTCGGCTTCCCCGTGCGGCTTGGCGCCCCGATCCTCGGCGGCGCACCATTGCCGCCGGGGGTGCGCCTCGCCTTCGTCGTGCGCGACAACCGGATCAGGTTCGCCCACGAGATGCGCCGGAGCGAGGACGCGCTCGCGCCGGGCGACCACGCCTACGTGGTCGCCCGGCCCTCGGCCCTTCCCGCGCTCGATCGCTTGTTCGTGCCAAGCTCCTCGGAGCCCGGCGCCATGTCGCGGGACGGGCGGGACGTCCACTCCTCGGCGGAGGTCGAGCGCTTTCGCTCCGTCCTGGGCCGGCGCATCTTTCGGCGCCGATGAACAGGGCTCCCGCGCACGATGCCGCTGGGGCGACGTCGCGATCTCAGATCGTGATCACCTCCAGAGCGTTGGCTTCCGGGTACACCGCGACCTCGGCCACCAGGTCGAGGTTGCTGATGGACCGCGCCTGCTGCCTGAGCAGCTCCTGCAGGAGGCGGGCGTCGTCGTGCAGCTCGAGCACGCGCGCAAAGTCGACGCAGGTGTGATAGGCGGCCAGCTCGTAGTACTCGGTGCGACGCGCCGACGAGATCAGTCCGGCATCACGCAGGTAGGGGTCGCGCACCAGCCCTATCGCGCGCTCCGCCTCGCGCAGGATGGCCTGCATCGTCTGGTCCACATGCTCGGTGGCGTCGAGGCGCCAAACCGCGATGAGGTGGTCGAGCCGCTTCAGTTGCCCGCGCGTCTCCTCCAGATGCGTCTCGAACAGCTCCCGCAAGGGGCGGTGCTTGGCGACGGCCGCCATCTTCGGCAACATGCCGACGAGCATAGCCTCGATGCTACGCAACTCCTGCAGCTCGGCGTGGTAGATGTCGCGCAGGTCGTCCATCAGCATGGCCGGCTCCGTGGGGCTGATCGGCGCTGCCAACGTCGCGGCGCGGCAGGAGTTTCCTGTCAGGGGTGAACCCGCACCCGGGCTCGGCCCCGGTCGATCCTGCCGGCCGACTCGGAAGAGCATCAGCTGCCCCCCGGCTCCCCCAGGATGGCCCATGCCTGACCCGGCCCGCTACGCCCTCCACCGCCCCGAGATCCGGGAGGCGCTCGATCGCGGCGAGGCGGCCATCCTCAACCTGATGGGACCGACACCCCAAGTCTTCAGCGCCGGCCAGACCGTGATCGGCATGGAGGAGGAGCACGAGACCGTTCATCGCCTGCGCACAGGCTGGCTCGCCCGCACCCGCCGCCTGCCGGACGGGCGCAACCAGATCATCGCGGTGTTCCTGCCGGGCGACCTGTTCGGCATCAAAACCATGTTCATGGTCCGCCAGCCGGACGCCGTGGAGGCGATCACCGACGCGACCATCGACCGCGTGGAGCAGGAGCGGCTGCGCGCCATGATGGCGCACGACTTCGACGTGACCTTGCGCGTGATCTGGCAGGTGATCGAGGACGAGCGCCGGCTCCACGCCTGGGTCGTGGGGTTGGGCAACGGCAACGCCGAGGAGCGCGTGGCGCAAATGCTGCTCGAGTTCCGCGGCCGCCTGGCGCGCTCGGGTCACATCGCGCCCGACGCCGCCGAGTATCGGCTCCCCATGAAGCACCACCACATCGCCGACCTCCTCGGCATCACCGACGTCCATGTCAGCCGCGTGCTGAAGCACCTGCGGGAGGCCGAGGTCGCCTGCCTCGAGCGCGGCACGGCCCGCCTCCTCGATCTGCGGGCGCTGGAGCGCCTGGCCCGCCCCGTTCAGGACGTGTTCGAGCGTGCCAGCCCAGAGTTCGGCGGAGGGGAAAGGGAGGCGACGTGAGCGAGGGCGGCGCACGCCACGAGCGGCTCGACGGCACCGAAACCCTGCACCACGCCGAGGGCCGGGCCGCGCTCGCGCTCGTGGAGTGCCTGCTGATGACCCTGCTCGACACGCGCGTGCTGACGCGCGAGCAGCTCGTCGAGGCGGTCGAGAGCGCGGTCGAGGCCAACCGGCAGTCCGCGGACGACGACCATCACCAGGCGGTGTCGCAGGCCGCGGCGGGGCTGCTTCGCAGCATCGGAGGAAGCATGGCGGTGGTCGTCCGCAAGCCCTGACGCAACCGTCCCGCCGGGCGAGACCTGGATTGGCGCCAGCACCGGCCGGCACTTGATCCAGGTTAAGAGGCGCCGCACTTTTCCGACCAGACCTCCTGATTTCCCATGAACCGTTCGGGATCCTCGCGCATTCATGTAGCGGCAGCGGCGCGCAATGGCCGGGAGGGTACGATGGCGAACGGCATCTGTGATGTCTGCGGGGTGCGGCCTGCCACCGTGCGGGCCCAGGTGGTCTCGGATGGCCAGCGCCAGAACATGGAGCTGTGTGACGTCGATTACCGCCGCCTCGCGCGCCAACAGGGCCGCTCCAGCTCGCCGCTCGAGTCACTGTTCGGTGGCCGCGGCGGCAGCCTGTTCGACGACTTCTTCGGCGGCGACTTCTTCGGCTCCGGCCCCGGCTTGAGCGGCGACGAGCGTGCCGGCGCGGGCCGCGACCCCAGTGATGACCGAGACCGTACCGGGGGAGAGGGAGACGGCGGCGGCCGCGCCATTCCGGTCCGCTCCGGACGGGGGTCCGCGCGGGGCCGCGGCGCCCAAGCGGGCGTGGCGGATCGCCTGTCCAAGCACGCCGAAGAAATCCTGCAAGGGGCGGCCCGCGAGGCGGCGGAGGCCGGACGACGCGAGGTCGATACCGAGCACCTGCTGCTGGCGCTCACCGAGAGCGACGTGGTCCGCACCATCCTGGACCAGTTCAAGGTGTCGCTCGACGATCTGCGCCGTCAGGTCGAGCAGGAGACCCCGCGCGGGGACGCCGCGCCCGAGGAGGGCGGGGAGATCGGCGTGTCGCCGCGGGTGAAGGACGCGCTCGCGCGCGCCTTTCGGGCCTCGGCCGAGTTCGGCCACTCCTACGTCGGCCCCGAGCACCTGCTGATCGGGCTGGCCGAGGAGGGCGAGGGCTTAGGCAGCGACGTGCTGCGCCGCTACGGGCTCACCCCCCAGGCCATCCGCCAGCAGGTCACCAAGGTGGTCGGCCGCGGGGCCGAGGAGGGCCGGGTCGAGGCGCCCACCAACACGCCCAACCTCGACAAGTACGCCCGCGATCTCACCAAGCTGGCGCGGGAGGGCAAGCTCGATCCGGTGATCGGCCGCGCCAAGGAGATCGAGACCACCATCGAGGTGCTGGCCCGGCGCAAGAAGAACAACCCCGTCCTCATCGGCGAGCCTGGGGTCGGCAAGACCGCCATCGTCGAGGGCTTGGCTCAGCGCATGGTGGCCGGCGAGGTGCCGGAGGCGTTGCGCGACAAGCGTCTGGTCGAGCTCTCCATCAACTCCATGGTGGCCGGTTCCAAATACCGCGGCGAGTTCGAGGAGCGCGTGCAGCAGATCCTCAAGGAGGTCACCGAGGCGCAGGACAGCCTCGTCCTGTTCATCGACGAGATCCACACCATCGTCGGCGCCGGCCAGGGCGGGGGCGAGGGCGGACTCGACATCGCCAACGTGTTCAAGCCGGCGCTGGCCCGCGGCGAGCTGAACCTCATCGGCGCCACCACGTTGAACGAGTACCAGAAACACATCGAGAAGGACGCCGCACTCGAGCGCCGCTTCCAGCCGGTCTTCGTGCCCGAGCCGACGGTGGCGCAGACCATCATGATCCTGCGCGGGCTTCGCGACACGATGGAGGCGCACCATAAGGTCACCATCACGGACGAGGCGGTCATCGCCGCGGCCGAGCTGTCAGACCGCTACATCACCGGCCGCTTCCTGCCCGACAAGGCCATCGACCTCGTGGATCAGGCCGCGGCGCGGGTGAAGATCTCCGCCACCGCCCGACCCGTGGACGTGCAGGAGCTCGAAGCGGAGGTGCGCCAGCTCAAGCGCGAGCAGGACTACGCGGCGTCCCGCAAGCAGTTCGACCGCGCCCAGGACATCCAGGCCCAGCACGACGCCCGCAACAAGGAATTGCAGGACGCCACCGAGCGCTGGAGGCGCGAGCGCGGCTCGGCCTCGGCCGAGGTCAAGACCGAGCACATCGCGCAGGTGGTGTCCAAGCTCACCGGCGTGCCGGTGCAGGAACTCACCACCGAGGAGAAGCAGCGCCTTGTTCACATGGAGGAGCGCCTCCACCAGCGCGTGATCGGCCAGGACGAGGCGGTGCGCGCGGTCTCGGATGCGGTGCGGCTTGCCCGCGCGGGCCTGCGGGAGGGGCGCCGGCCGGTAGCCACGTTCCTGTTCCTCGGGCCGACCGGCGTGGGCAAGACGGAGCTCGCCAAGGCGCTCGCCGAGACCGTGTTCGGCGACGAGGACGCCATGGTCCGCCTCGACATGTCGGAGTACATGGAGCGCCACGCGGTGGCCCGCCTGATCGGGGCTCCCCCGGGCTACGTCGGCTACGAGGAGGGCGGCCAGCTCACCGAGCGCGTGCGGCGCCGGCCTTACAGCGTGATCCTGCTCGACGAGATCGAGAAGGCGCATCCGGACGTCTACAACGTCCTGCTCCAGGTGTTCGACGACGGGCGGCTCACCGACGGCAAGGGGCGGGTGGTGGACTTCACCAACACCGTCCTGATCGCCACGTCCAACCTCGGCTCGGACATTATCCAGCGCAACCTCAACCTCCGCGGCACCGCGGAGGACAACCAGGCGAAGCTGAAGCGCGAGCTGATGGACGTGCTGCGCGGGCACTTCCGGCCCGAGTTCATCAACCGCATCGACGAGATCATCGTTTTCCACGCGCTGGCCCGCTCCGAGATCCGGTCAATCGTGGAGCTGCAGCTCGAGCGCGTGCGCCGCACGGCCCATGGCCAGGGCGTCGATCTCGTGGTCGATCCCTCGCTCCTGGACCACCTGGCCGCGGCGGGCTTCCGGCCCGAGTTCGGCGCACGCGAGCTGCGCCGGCTGATCCGCTCGGAGCTGGAGACGCAGCTTGCCCGCGCCATGCTGGCCGGCGAAGTCCACGAGGGCGACCGGGTGCTCGCCCGCTGGGACGGCTCCCAGCAGAAGGTCGTGCTCGAGCCCCAGGCGAAGCCCGACGGCGAAGCCAAGCCGGCCGAGGGTGGGGCAGCCGGCGACCACCGGAATGCGGTGGAGGTGGAGCGGGACGCCCAGCGTGGCGGCGCCGACGAGGCCGGCCAAGCGGCGGCCGAGTAGGGGCGCGGTCAAGCCAGCCCTGAAGGAGGAACGCCATGTCCGCCAGACCTGAGCCGGACCGGGACGAGGAGAAGTCGGCGAACCCCGCCGAGCTCGATCCGGTCGAGGAGGCGAGCCTGGAGTCGTTCCCGGCCAGCGACCCCCCGGCCTGGACCGGCGTGGCCGCCGACAGGGTGGCCGAGGTTGGCCCTGACCTTACGACACCCGAGCGCAACGAGGGCGGAGCGCCCAAGACTCCGTCCACCCCGACTGGCTGAGAGACACCCTCGCCCAGAACTTGTTCGGCCACCCCCGAGGCGCGGTGGCCGAACCCGACCCGCAAGCGCCTAGGAGAAGCACGATGGCGCGCAATCCCCTTACCCCCTACCGCTCCGGCGGCAGCCTGCTCGGCGGCGATCCGTTCCTCTCGCTCCACCGCGAGATGAACCGCCTGTTCGACGACGTCCTGCGCGGCACGGCTCTCACCAGTGGCGGCCAGGGCGGCGCGGCCCTGATCGCGCCGCAGCTCAACGTCTCGGAGACCGACAGCGACATCCGCATCACGGCCGAGCTGCCGGGCGTCACCGAGAACGACGTCCATATCGATCTCAACGACGACGTGCTGGTGATCCGGGGCGAGAAGAAGGTGGAGCGCAAGGAGGAGAAGGAGCGCTTCCACTTCGTCGAGCGCTCTTATGGCACGTTCCAGCGCGCGCTCCAGCTCCCCTTCCCGGTCGATCCCGAGCAGGTGCAGGCGAACTTCGAGAATGGCGTCCTCACCGTCACCCTGCCGAAGACCGCCCAGCAGCAGCGTTCGCGCCGCATCCAGGTGCAGGCTGGTGGCGGGGGCCAAAGTGGCGGCCAGGGTGGGGCACAGTCGAGTCAGGGCAGCGCGGGCGGCACCGGGAGCGAGGCTGCCCAGACGGCGCAGGGGACCGGGTCCTCGGGTTCCGGGCAGGGCGCTGGCGGCCAAGGCGGCGAGGCCTCCCAGGGCGGGTCGTCGAGCGCCGGTTCGGGCACCACGGGCGCTTAAGCCTCGGGTCGAGCCGGACACCTCCGGAGCCACCGCCAGACGTCTGACCAGGAGTTCTCCATGAGCACAGGCAGCCCCTCCGCACCGTCCAACCCCGGCGGGACCTCATCCCGGGTGCGCGTCTTCCCGGCCGGGCCTGACGGGGGTGGCCTGGAGGCCATGGCATCGGTGCTGGCCCAGAACTGGTGGGCGGTGGCACTGCGCGGGGTGTGCGGCATCCTGTTCGGGATCATCGCCATCGTCTCGCCGGTGGCGACCGTGCTGACCTTGGCGCTCCTGTTCGCCGGCTATCTCATCGCCGACGGCGTGTTCGGCATCATCGCCGCGGTGCGGGCGGCGCAGGCCCACGAGCGCTGGGGTCTCCTGCTGGCTGAAGCCGTGCTCAACATCCTCATGGGTGTGATCGCGGCCTTCTTCCCGGGCGGGGCGGTGCTGGCCTTCGTGCTCATCACGGCGGCCTGGGCCCTGCTCACCGGCGGGCTCATGCTGGGCGCGGCCTTCAAGCTTGCCCAGTCGCACGGTCGGTGGTGGCTGGCCCTCAGCGGCGTCGTTTCCCTGCTCTGGGGCGTTCTGCTCGTCGTCTCGCCCCTGATCGGCGCCGTGGTGCTGACCTGGTGGCTCGGCGGCTACGCGCTGGCCTTCGGCGCCCTGCTCCTCATCCTCGCCTTCCGCCTGCGGCGGGAGCGCGACCGCCCGGCCGGCGGCGCGCTGGCGCAGGGCGCCTGACGCGGCGCTCCCGCCCTCTCCCCCATCCAGAACGCCCGATCCGGGCGACGACCACAGGAGATCACCCAATGTCCAAACGCACCCTCATCGCAGCTTGCGCGCTCGCCGCCCTGACCGGCTACGCGGTTGCCCAAGGCACGTCCGGCGGAGCCGGCTCGGGCGGTTCGACCACTGGCGGCTCGGGAACCGGCGCGGCGGGCAGCGGAACGGCGTCCGGCTCCGGCAACCAGGGCGGCACGTCGGCGCAGACCGTCCCGGGCTGGGGCGGCACCCAGGGCCAAGGCAGCCAGGGCGGACAGGCCGGCACCGGCCAAGCCACAACCCAACCGGGTCAGGGCGGCGCTCCCGCCGTCCAGGGCGCGGCAGGGAACGCGACGCAGGGCACCCAGGCCGGACCGGGCGGGCTCATCACCATCAACCCGCGCGCGGTGCTGATCACCTACTACACCGCTCAGCCCGCCGACACGCTCGCCTCGAAGCTGATGCGGACGACCGTGTACAACAACGACGGTCAGAAGCTCGGCCAGGTCGAGGACCTGCTCATCAGCCAGGGCCAGACCATCTCCGGCGTGGTGATCGGGATCGGTGGTTTCCTGGGGCTCGGCGAGCGCTACATCTCGCTGCCCCCGAGCTCGATCGTCCTCACGCCGGACGGCGACCGCTCCTACCGCGCGGTCATCAACACCAGCCGCGAGGACCTCAACAAGGCGCCCGAGTTCAAGTTCGAGGGCGCACAGAGCCGCTGAGCATCGCGCGGTATAGGGGCAGGCGCCGCATGCGCCTGTCCCCGAAGGCGCGACCGGTGGCAGGTCGACGAGGTTCGGCCCAGCCGAATGAGCCATCATCACTTCCCGAAGCGGCCTCCGCCGCGGGCCTGCTCGCGACCAAGCAGGCGATGGTCCCTGAACCCCACGAATAAGGAGGAGACCGCCATGACGCGGGAGACCCAGCAGCAGCACACCTTGACTGCCCTGGTCGATACCCGCGCCGAAGCCGCGCGGGCCGTCGAGCAGTTGGTGGAGGCCGGAATCACCCGGGCCGAGATCCAAATTATTCCCGGTGAGGGGGCGGCGTCCTACACCAGGCCCACGGGCCAAAGCTCGTATGACCGGGAACGAGACCAGGGCGGGTTCTGGGCCTCGCTCAAGCACCTGTTCCTACCCAGCCAGGACCGCTACGCCTATGCCGAGGGCATGAGCCGGGGCGGCGTGGTCCTGAGCGTGCGCGTTGACCCGGACGAGTTGGAGCGCGCCTCCGCCATCCTGGAGCGGAACGGCTCGGTGGATATGGAGCAACGCGAGGCCGCGTGGCGGCGGGAGGGCTGGGCGGGCTATCAGGCCGGCGGCTCGGCAGATGCCACCCCGGCCACCACGGGGGCGCGAGGCGAGCAGGTGATCCCCGTGGTCGAGGAGCAGCTGCGGGTCGGCAAGCGCCAGGTGATCAAGGGCCGGGTGCGCGTGCGCGCCTACGTGGTCGAGGTGCCAGTCACCGCCGAGGTGCAGTTGCGTGAGGAGCACGTGCGCGTGGAGCGCCACCCGGTCGGGCGCACGCTCACCCCCGAGGAGGAGGCCCGGCTCCTGCGCGAGCGCACCATCGAGGCCGAGGAGCGGGTCGAGGTGCCCGTGGTCGAGAAGGTGCCGGTGGTCAAGGAGGAGATCGTCATCCACCGTGAGGCCGGCGAGCGCGTCGAGGTGGTCCAGGACACGGTCCGGCGCACCGAGGTCGAGGTCGAGGACGAGCGAGGCACAAGCAGCGGCGCCGGGTCCGCGCGGTAGCCATGGACATGGATCATCGCGCACAGCCCACCCCCGGGGTGACCCCGGAGGCGGGCTCCCGATCGGGAGGGCGGCACGGCGCCGCCCTTTCCAATGCCTTCCAGGAGACGCGCGAGGCCTGGCCGGGCCTGTCCGCCTACGAGCGCTTCGAGCAGGTGGTCTCCATCCTGCTCACCATGCTCATCAGCGCGGTGATCGTGGCGGCGCTGGTCAACCTGACCTTCCGCGTGGCGAGCATGGTGCTGTTCGGCATGCTCGACCCGGCCGAGCATGGGGTGTTCCAGTCGATCTTCGGCATGATCTTCGTGGTGCTGATCGCGCTGGAGTTCAACCACTCGATCCTGAGCGTGCTGCACCGGCACCAGAGCATCATCCAGGTGCGGACCGTGGTGCTGATCGCGCTGCTGGCGCTCGCCCGCAAGTTCATCATCCTGGACGCCACCAATACGGACCCGATGACCATCCTCGGCCTCGCCGCTGCCGTACTCGCGCTTGGCGCGGTGTATTGGCTGGTCCGCGACCAGGATCGCAAGGAGGCGCACTCGCAGGGCTGAGTTTTGGAGCGGGCAGCGACCGCGCTTCGGTGGGTAAGCCGTGCCTAGGGCATGATGCGCCGCGCCAACCGCTGCGGCCAGCCCTGGCCGCCGAGCGCTGCGAGGTCGCGCGACGTTCCCCCCGTCCAGGCGCCGAACGGCAGGACCGCTTCCGGGCGGGCCGGCACGATGAGTTCGGCCAGACGGGCTACCCGCTCCTGCGTGGTCGGATGCGTGCGCAGCCAGTGCAGCCAGCGCCAGCCGCGGCTGGCGAAACGCTCCCAGTCGTCGCCCTGCATGGTCTGAAGGCGCCGGAGCGCGTTCGCGAGCGCCACCGGGTCGCCCGTCAACTCGACGGCTCCCGCGTCGGCCAGGAACTCACGGCGTCGAGACAGGGAGAGCTGCAGAATGTGGATCGGCGTTGAAAGCGGGACCCCAATCAAAATCGAAGTAGCGCATTGATGTTGCTAGCAAAATCGACGGTAGAGCGGGGTCCCGGTCGGCGCCGATTGGGACCCCATCACCTTCTTGTTTATGTGAGCGATCTCAACGCGTTAATGCAATTTCGGCTGGGGTCCCGCTTCGATGCCGATCCGCAGCCAGCACGCGGTAGTCGGGGTCGAGTGCCGCAACCAGGGCGTCGGTCGTCTCGAACACGTCGGCCCAGAGCTTGCGCTGCGCGAGCGCTTCCTCCACCCGGCGTTCGAGCGTCGCGTTCATCTCGCGCAGCCGCTCCTCCGCGGCCTTGCGGTCGTGGATGTCCTCGACCACGCCGTACCAGCGGACGATGTCGCCGCCCTCGTTCCGGCGCGGCCGCGCACGGGCGCGCATCCAGCGGTACTCCCCGGTGGTCGCGACGCGGATGCGGTAATCGACGTCCACCGGTTCGCCCGAACTCAGCGAGGCCGCGAAGGCCGTCATCGTCCCCGGCAGGTCATCGGGGTGCAGCGCCTTGGCCCAGCCCGCCCCGTCCGGTTCGCCCGCGGCTTGCCCGGTGAGTTCGAGCCAGCGGTTCGAGTACGAGGTGATGTTGCCGTGCGGGTCGCAGGTCCAGGGCACCTGCGGGTTGAGCTCGACCGTGTGCCGGAAGTGGTCCTCGCTCTCGCGCAAGGCGGCCTCGCCGAGCACGCGGTCCGTGGTCTCGGCAGTGACGCAGAACAGGCCGCCGATGGCGCCGGCATCGTCGAGGACCGGCGAGTAGGTGAAGGACCACCAACTCCGCTCGGGTTCTCCCTCGCGCGAGAGGTCGAGCATGACGTCCGTCATCTTCCGGCTCTCGCCGGCCATCGTGGCGTCGACCAGCGGCTCGATCTGGTCCCAGATGCTCGCCCAGACCTCGCGGAAGGGCCGGCCGAGCGCGGTGGGCAGGCGGTAGCCGAGGATCGGCCGGTAGGCGTCGTTGTAGAAGCAGAGCAGGTCCGGCCCCCAGGCGAGGAACATCGCGGTGGGACACGACAGCATCAGCGAGAGGGTGGAGCGCAGGGCCGTCGGCCAGGTTTCCGGGGGTCCGAGGGGTGTCGCCGACCAGTCGCGGGCGCGGATCTCCGCGCCGGTCACCCCCCCGGGCGGCAGGAACGCGAACGCGTCAGGCATGTCGCCCGCAACCCTTCGCCGCGTCGCTCGTGGTCCTCCGACGGCCCCGGCCGGCCTGGGATGTCGCGCAACGGGAAGTCCTGCTTGGCATGGCGGTCGCGTCACCTGTCGCTTCGGCGTGGCGGGGTGCCCTGGCCCGCCACGCTCGGTCGGTCCGGGCCCTACATAGTGCGGGTTCACGCGCACGACCGCTCCCCTGGATGGCTGCGTCGTCGCGGCTGCCTGGATGGCGAACGGCCGGCGAGCACGATATCGGCGGCACGCGGGCACCAAAGCGTGTCCGTTGCCGTTGTGAAGATGCCCTAGGGCCGAGCGTGGGCCCTGCTTCCCGGTGAGCCATGACGGACCAGCCTGCCCCGCCGCCTCCATCCGCCCGACCCGAGCGGACCTCGCCGGCCTTGTGGACCGCGTTCCTGGGCGTCGCCCTCGTCGGTCTGGTCGCCTTGCCGAAGCGGCGCGGAGGTTCTCTGCCGACCGCATCGGGCGGCCCCGGAAAGGATGATCGGAAGCTCGGCGCCGAGGATGCGCCCGTCTCGCACGAGGGCGCCGCGGCCGAGCGCCTGGCCGAGGCAGAACCGGAACGCGGGCGCAAGGCGGACACTCCCTCAGAGATCCCCGCCAAGGGCTGGAAGGACATCGCGCTCCGCCTCTACCAGGAGTTTTCCAACGACCGCATCCTGCTGGTCGCGGCGGGAGTGACCTTCTACGCCATCCTGGCCCTGTTCCCGGCTATCGCGGCGCTCGTCTCCATCTACGGCGCGGTCGCCGACCCGAGCACCATCAACCATCACCTGAACGACCTGCGCGGCATCCTGCCGGACGGAGCCATCGACATCGTCGGCGGGCAGGTGAAGCGGCTGGTCGACAAGGGCGACAAGGCGCTGGGCCTCACCGCGGTGATCAGCATCCTGATCTCGCTCTGGAGCGCGAACGGCGGGATGAAGGCGGTCTTCGACGCGCTCAACATCGCCTACGAGGAGGAGGAGAAGCGCTCGTTCGTGATGCTCAACCTGCAGTCGCTGGCATTCACCGTCGGGGCGCTGCTGTTCGTGGTGCTGGCCCTCACCGGCATCGTGGTCGTGCCGGCCACGCTGCAGGTGCTCGGGCTTGACCAGAAGGCCTGGTACATCGCCCTACTCCGGTTCCCTGCCCTGCTCGTCCTCGTCATCGCCAGCCTGGCGGTGCTGTACCGTTTCGGTCCGAGCCGCCGGAAGCCCCGGTGGCGCTGGGTGACATGGGGCAGCGCCGTGGCCGGCACCCTGTGGCTGGTCGCGTCGGGGCTGTTCTCCTGGTACGTGGCGAACTTCGGTAGCTACAACGAGACCTACGGCTCGCTGGGTGCCGCCATCGGCTTCATGACTTGGATCTGGCTGTCCACGACGGTGGTGCTGCTCGGGGCCGAGCTCAACGCCGAGATGGAACACCAGACCGCGCGCGACACCACGGTGGGTGGCGACAAGCCTCTCGGCGCCCGTCAGGCCCGCATGGCCGACACCGTGGCAGCATCCTCCTGACCGCCGGCGACATGCGCGACCGCCTGCGCACCGGTCCGGCAGACGCCGGTTGCCTAACAACTTGGGTCGGCCTACGCCTCGCCTCATATGACGGTCAAGCGGCACCCACCCTCGTCGGGCGCTCGCCTTCTCCTCGAACACTCCGCGTAATCCTGTCTTGAACGCCTCCTCTCCGCTCATGCCCAGCGAGCCGACCCCGGCCTTCTGCCGGGCGATCTTCGACAGCGCCGTCGACTTCGCCATCATCACCACCGACCACGAAGGGTGTGTCACCGCCTGGAACCCGGGCGCCGAACGCATCCTGGGCTGGCCGGCCGAGGAGATGGTCGGGCAGCCGGCGGCGACCTTCTTCACCCCCGAGGACCGTGCCGCCGGGCGGCCCGAGACGGAGATGCGCTGTGCCTCCGAAGTGGGGCGCGCGGCGGACGAGCGCTGGCACCTGCGCAAGGACGGATCACGGTTCTGGGCCAGCGGCGAGATGATGCTCCTGCGCTCGCCTGACGGCGCCGAGATGGGCTTCCTCAAGATCCTGCGCGACCGTACTGACGCTACGGCAACGGAGGGGGAGACCCGCCGCGTACGCGACGAGCTCCAGGTCGTCACCGACGCCCTGCCTGTGCTGATCTCGTTCATCGACCGGGATCACGTCTACCGGTTCGTGAACCGGTACTACGAGGCCTGGTTCGGGCGGCCCGCGAGCGAGATCCTTGACCGGCCGGTGCGCGAGATCGTCGGCGAGGACGTCTACCAGGCCCGGCTTCCCCTCATCTCGCGGGCGCTCGCCGGCGAGGACGTCACCTTCGACGCGCTGATGCCGTACCGGGACGGCATCCCCCGGCAATCGGAGATCCGCTACATCCCTCGCCGGACCGCGAGCGGTGTCGTCGACGGCATCTTCGTCATGGTCACCGACATCGCCGAGCGCCACCGCGCCAGAGCCGACCTGCAGGAGGCGGAGGACCGGCTCAGGCTGGCCCTGGATGGGGCCGGGACCGGCATCTACGACTACGACCTCGTCACCGGCGCGCTCACTTGGGATGCGCGCACCCGCGCCCTGTTCGGCCTGTCGGCCGACGACCCGGTCTCCTACGAAGGGGCCTTCCTGACGGGCGTTCACCCGGACGACCGGGAGCGGGCAGACCGCGCGGTCCAGGCCGCCATCGGCTCGCGCGAGGGCTTCGAGCTGGAATACCGCGTCGTCGGGCGGCACGACGGCGTCGAGCGCGTGCTGGCCGCGCGCGGCAACACCGTCTACCGGGACGACCAGCCCGTACGCTTCGTCGGCACGGTCCGCGACATCACCGAAGCCCGGGCCGCCGAGGCGCGAGCGCGCCGGCTCGCGGCCCTCGTCGAGCAATCGAGCGACTTCATCGGCCTCGCGGACCTCTACGGGAAGGTCGAGTTCGTGAACGAGGCGGGGCGCAGGCTCGTTGGCCTCGCGAGCCTGGAGGAAGCCCGCCGCTACGACGTGGCTGACTACTTCGAGCCCGGCGACAGGACCAGGGTACTGGATGAGGCGCTCCCGGCCGCGCGCGAGAGCGGCTTCTGGGAAGGCGACCTCGCGTTCCGCGACTTCTCGACCGGCGCCGCCGTCCCGGTTCACTACACCATCTTCCCGGTCCGCGACGTGGAGGGTGCGGTCACCGGCTATGGTACCGTCACCCGCGACCTCACGGAACGACGCAGGCTGGAATCCTTCCGGGACGCCTTGATCGCCATCGGCGACCGCCTTCAGGAATGCCGCGACACCGCCGAGATGGCGGCCGCCGGCGCCGAGATCATGGCCCGCACGCTAGGTCTCGACCGGGCCGGGTACGGCACGGTCGACGAGGCGCTGGAGCACGTCGATATCGAGCGGGACTGGACGGCCCCGGGCGTGTCGAGCGTCGCCGGGCGCCACCGCTTCGCCGATTACGGCGAGGTCCGCGCCGGCCTGGCGGAAGGCCGTGAAGTCGTGATCCGGGACGTCACCGTCGACCCGCGCACGGCAGGTGACCCCGGGGCTCTCCTCGCGGTCGGCGCGCGGGCGCTGATCAACGTGCCGGTGATGGAGCACGGGCGCGTCGTGGCGCTCTTCTTCCTGCACGACCGGCAGTCACGCGACTGGCGCACCGACAAGCTTGCCTTCGTGCGCGACGTCGCCGAGCGCACCCGCGCCGCCATCGAGCGCTTCCGCGCCGAGGCGAGCCGACGCGAGAGCGAGGAGCAGTTCCGGGTCTTCGCGCAGGCCATGCCGAACCACGTCTGGGCCGCCGACGGGGACGGCGAGCTCTACTGGTTCAACGAGCAGGTCTACGCCTATTGCGGCGTCGAACCGGGCGAACTCGACGGGACGGCTTGGGCCGCCATCGTCCATCCCGACGACGTCGAGGCCGCCGGGCGCGCTTGGGCGGATGCTCTCGCGACCGGCAACCCCTATGAGACGGAGTTCCGCATCCGCAGGGGCGACGGGATCTACCGGTGGTTCCTGGTGCGCGCCGAGCCGATACACGGGGCCGGCGGCGCGGTGGTCCGGTGGATCGGCACGAACACCGACATCGAGGACCGCAAGCGCGCCACGGCCCAGCTGGAGTGCCTCAACGCGACCTTGGAGCAGCAGGTCGAGGAGCGCACGCGCGACCGCGACCGCATGTGGCGCCTCTCGACCGACGTGATGCTGGTGGCCCGCTTCGACGCCACCATCGTGGCGGTCAACCCGGCTTGGTCCGCCCTGTTCGGCTGGAGCGAGGCCGAACTCGTCGGCCGCTCCTTCATGGACCTCGTTCACCCGGAGGACGCTGCTTCGACCGCCGCGGCCGCCGGGGACCTTTCCGCCGGCTCGGTTATCCCCCGTTTCGAGAACCGCTATCGCCACAAGGACGGCTCCTACCGGTGGCTGTCCTGGACGGCGGTGCCGGACGCGGACTTCATCCACGCGGTCGGTCGCGACGTCACGGCCGAGAAGGAGTCGGCGCATGCGCTCGCGCGGACCGAGGAGGCTCTGCGGCAATCGCAGAAGATGGAGGCGGTGGGCCAGCTCACCGGCGGCCTCGCACATGACTTCAACAACCTGCTCACCGGCATTTCCGGCAGCCTGGAACTCCTGCAGACCCGGATGAGCCAGGGCCGGCTGACGGACCTCGACCGCTACATCAACGCAGCCCAGGGCGCCTCGAAGCGAGCGGCCGCCCTCACCCACCGCCTGCTCGCCTTCTCGCGTCGCCAGACCCTCGACCCGAAGCCCACCGACGTGAACGCCCTCATCAACGGCATGGAGGAGTTGATCCGCCGGACGGTGGGCCCGGCCATCCACATCGAGGTGGTCGGCGCGGCCGGTCTCTGGCCGGCGCTGGTCGACCCGCCGCAGCTTGAGAACGCGCTGCTCAACCTCTGCATCAACGCGCGGGACGCCATGCCGGACGGCGGGCGCATCACCATCGAGACCGCCAACAAGTGGCTCGACGACCGCGCCGCGCGCGAGCGCGATCTACCGCAGGGGCAGTACCTGTCCTTGTGCGTGACCGATACAGGAACCGGCATGACGCCGGACGTCATCGCGCGCGCCTTCGACCCGTTCTTCACCACGAAGCCGACCGGTCAGGGCACCGGTCTCGGCCTGTCGATGATCTACGGCTTCGCGCGGCAATCGGGCGGGCAGGTGCGCATCTACTCTGAGGTCGGTCAAGGCACCACCATGTGCATCTACCTCCCGCGCCACTACGGCGACGCGGAGGGCGCCGAAAGCATGCCGGACCTCGCCTCGGCTCCGCGTGCCGAGCAGGGCGAGACGGTACTCATCGTGGACGACGAGCCGAGCATCCGCATGCTGGTGACGGAGGTTCTGGAAGACCTGGGCTACACCGCCATCGAGGCCGCCGACGCGGTCGCCGGGCTGAGGGTCCTGCAATCGGACGTGCGCATCGACCTGCTCGTCACCGATGTCGGCCTGCCGGGCGGCATGAACGGGCGGCAGATGGCCGACGCCGGCCGCGTGAGCCGACCGGACTTGAAGGTCCTGTTCATCACCGGCTACGCCGAGAACGCCGCTGTCGGGAACGGCCACCTGGAGCCGGGCATGGCGGTGCTGACCAAGCCTTTCGTGATGGAGGCTCTCGCCTCGCGCATCAAGGAACTCATTTCGGCACCATGACCGACAACATCGTGCAAGCCCCCACCTTCAGGCGTGACAACCGCGCCCGCTAAGGCGGGCAATGCGCCATGACGAGGCCGTCGGCCAAGCTTCCGCCGGATACAAGGGAACTGTATGAGGTCGCCATGCCTACTATCGGCATGGATGGGCTCGATGAAACCGTGCGTTCGATCCTTGCGCTCGCCGCTTCCTACAAGCCTGGCACCATCATCAAGGCCGAGCGGGTCGTGGACGACTACCTCGACGGCTTCGAGGGTTACCGGGCACGCCGTGCCGCGATGGACGCCCTGCTTCACGAACTCGCCTTGCCGGGGTACCGCTCGCGGAACAGGGGCGGGCTATTCGAGCTGATCGGACTGCACCTGAAGCGCCGGCATCGTGAGATGGTGTATCTGTTTCAGTAAGGGCCGACGTTCCCGGTCCCAGCGTATAATGCCGGAGCGATGAGCTACCGCCCGTTTCCGGCTCACGCCTCGCCGATGTCCTCCTGCTAAAGCGCGTCCGCAGGCCTCGGGGCGTGTCCTGGTTCGGGTCGCACCTCGACAGGGTGCCGGAGAAGCAGAAGCCGGTCCCCCTCCGTCGCTGCCCCGAGTTCGTGGTCGAGCGAGGGGAAATCGAGGGTGCCGTTCCTGCGGATGACTAGCAGACAAGGCACGTCCCGGGTGCCCACCGTATCGGCCGGTGCAACGGCAAAGCGCCATCCAGCCGCGTGTCGGCCGGCCAGGGTCTCGAAGTCAAACCCCTCGTCCCCGAGCACCTTGCCCCGGGAATCCCGGCTCACGCCCGTCTCGGCATGGAGGAGATGATCCTCCGAGGGCGCGAGTTGATAGACCCGCTCGCGCCCGAGCTCCGGGGCGAGGCGAGTGCAGACGAGCGCGTTGTAGAGCTCGTCCCGGGTTGCCGCGAGCAGGCGGTCCGGCGGCTGGTCGGCCAAGCCCTCCTCCGCCTCGCGAGACAGGAGTTCGGCCTGCAGCGTCGGCACGCCTGAGGCTTGGGCAGTCCGCAAGGCACCCGGATAGGTGTCGACCAGTAGCACCGGCACGCCGGCGCGATGCAGGGTCAGGGCCAGCTCGCTCGACCAGGGCGAGGCGCCCACGATGGCGAGACGTTCCGCGTCCGCAGCGACCGAGAGGCCAAGACGCCGCGCCAGCGGCGCGAGCGAGAAGCCATGGGCGAGCACGGTCGCGACGATGACGGCGAACACCGTCGGCTGGATGAGGTCGCCTCCTGCATAGCCCGCCTCGCTGAGCCTCGGGCCGGCCAGGCCGGCGACCGCGGCCGCCACGATGCCGCGCGGGCCGATCCAACCGGCTAACAGGCGCTCGCGCCAGGTCAGGTCGCTGCGCCAGGTGGCCAACCAGATCGCTGCCGGCCTCACCACGAACAGCGTTGCGGCCGTCAGGGCGAGCACCGGCAGGGAGAGTTTGCCCAGAACCGCAAGGTCGAGATCGGCGGTGAGGACGACGAAGAGGCAAGAGACCAGGAGGACGACGAGCGCCTCCTTGAAACGGCGCAGCTCCGCGATGCCGGGGACGTGCAGGTTCGCGAGCGCGATGCCGAAAACGGTAGCGCCGATCAGCCCGGCCTCGTGCATCAAGAGGTTCGGGACCGCGTAAGCTACAAGCGCCAGCGCCAGAAGCAGTGGTGTCTTCAGCGTCTCGGAGACGAGGTCGCGCCGGAACGCCCAGGCCACGAGAATGGCCGAGCCGGCCCCGAGCACGGCAGCGGCCGCCGCCCCTTCCGCGAGGTGGAGCGCCAAGTCGGTCACGGCCTCCTCGCCCGAGCGGTGCGGCAGACCGACCAGGATCTCGATGACGATGGCGGTGAGGATGGCCCCTACGGGATCGTTGACGATGGCCTCCCACTTCAGGAACGAGGCCGAGCGGCGTTCCAGCCGAGCGTGGCGCAGCAGGGGCAGGATGACCGTGGGGCCGGTCACGACCAGGATGGCTCCGAACACGGCCGAAGGCCCCCAGAGCATGCCGCCGATGAGGTGCGCGGCAAGCGTGCCCAGCACGAAGTTGATGGGCAGCGCGATGGCGGTGAGCCGCAGCACGCCCTCGCCGGCCGCCCGCAGCTCGCGGAAGTCGAGGGCAAGGCCACCTTCTGTCAGGCGACACGGCAAACTGACCCCCTGACGCCATGAGGACCTGACCCCCTCGATGAGCGAGGAGGTCGAGATGATCAGGAACGAAGATCAGGCTCTTCAGCGGACGGACGATCCGCGGAGGGCCGAGATGAAGACGCCGGACGACGTATCGGCGATGGTGCGGCTGAAGGCGCTGGGCTGGGGTGCCAAGCGGATCGCGACCGAGCTCGGCTGTTCGAAGAACACGGTCAAGCATTGGCTCCGTCAGGGTGATTGGCGTTCCTCTAAAACGCCCTCACGATCGAAGCGGCTCGACGGCTTGACGGACTGGTTGGCCGAACGGTTCCGGCAGCATGCCGGCAACGCCGACGTCGTGCGCCAGGACCTCGCCAACGAGAAGGACATCCACGTCAGCCTGCGCACCGTGGAACGGGCTGTGGCGCCGTTGCGGCGGGACCTGGTGATCGCCGCGCGGGCGAGCGTGCGGTTCGAGACGCGGCCAGGCGAGCAGATGCAGATCGACTTCGGCGAGAGGCGGATCGAGATCGGCGGTGTGCCAACCCGGGTCTCGCTGTTCGTTGCGACGCTCGGTTACTCGCGTCGACTGCACGTGCGCGCCTTCGGCCACGAGCGGCAGGAGGACTGGTTCGCCGGATTGGAGAGCGCCTTCCAGGCCTTCGGCGGTGTGCCGCGTGAGGTGCTGCTCGACAATGCCCGCGCCCTGGTCCTGCACCATGACCCGGTCAGCCGCGAGGTCATCCTGCATCCGCGTTTGCACGCCTTCTCCCGGCATTGGGGCTTCCGGGTGCGGGCCTGCGCCCCGTACCGGGCGCGCACGAAGGGCAAGGACGAGCGCGGCGTCGGCTACGTCAAGAGGAACGCTGTGGCCGGCCACCGCTTCGCGAGCTTTGCCGCCCTGGAGGCGCATCTCGATGCCTGGACGCGGGATGTGGCCGACCGGCGCGCGCACGGCACGACCGGTGAGGCGCCGGGCGCGCGGTTTGCCCGGGACGAGGCCCGGGCGCTGCAGCCCCTGGCGGGCGTGCCGCCGTTCTCCGCCGCGCGCGATCTCGTGCGCCGGGTCGGGGCAGACTGCGCGGTCAGCGTCGACGGCAACGCCTACTCGGTGCCGTGGCGGCTGATCGGCGAGCGGGTTCGCGTCACCGTGAGCGGAGCGGTGGTGCGCGTCCACCACGGCGGATGTGAGGTCGCCGTGCACGCCGCGTTGAAGGGGCGCCACGGCCGTGTCGTCGACGATGCCCATCTGGCCGGGCTTGTGGGTAGCCGAGAGCGACCGGCTCACCGGCTCGACCCGTCGCCCATCATGCCGCCGGCGCTGTTGCGGCCGCTGGCCGAGTACGAGGCGATCGCCGGGGGAGGCTTCTGATGGACGATGACCACCTCACCCTGCTGCTCGACCGCCTGAAGCTGACGGCCATGCGCGATCAGCTCGATAGCCTGATCGACGAGGCTGGCCGGGGCGAGCTGACGATCCGTGAGGCGCTGACCCTGTTCTGCGAGCGCGAGGTCGCTCGGCGTGACCAGCGCCGCATCGACATGGCCTTCGGTCTGTGTTTCGGCGTGCAACTTTGGCTCTTCCGCAGGTTCGGTGCTGACGGTGGGAGGTGCTCAGTCTGGTTTGTCGGGCGGTTTCTGGTCCGCCTCACGCAGCGTGAAGGACGCGCTGCCGGAGCAGGTCGAGGCCGGCGCGGCCGTACATGGAGCGCTTGATCAGCTTCAGGCGGTTCACCTGCCCCTCGACCGCCCCGTTGCTCCACGGCTCGCCGATGGCCGCGTGGACAGCGGCCTCGTCCTGCCGCAGCCCGGCGACGAAGCCACCGAGTTCACTCGCGGCGGCCGCCTCCAGCCACGGCTTCAATGCGGCCGGATCGCGGGCGCGCAGGATTGCCCCGAAGCCGCGTACCTGCTCGGCCGCGGCCTGCAGCCTGGGCGCAAGAGCACACAGCGCTGCGATGAAGCGGCGATCCGCGGGCGGGAGGCTGGCCGGATCGCTTGTCAGGCACCGCGCGATGCGGCGTGTCGACGGGATGCGGGTCGAGGGCGGTCGGGTTGGAAGGTCCCGGCGCCGTCGTTTCGCCCAGCGCTGGACGATCTCGTAGCCGCCCTCGAACCCGATGGCGCGAAGCTCGCGATACAAGCCCGCCACGTTGTGCTGACCCTCCTGCCAGCGCGCCTCGACAAAGCGCAGATGAGCATCGAGCCGGCTCGGGGCCGGCGCCCGGCGATAGGGCACGAACGCCCCCAAGCGTAGCCAGCGTCGTACGCTGTTGCGGGAGGCGCCGAGCGTGCGCGCGATCGTCTTGATCGCCACGCCCTCACCGTGCAGGCGTAGCCCCGCCTCGCAGCGCTGTCGTCGCCGGCCGCCACCGTGCCCAGTATCCTGCTCCGGAGGCGGGTCAGCAGGAGCGACCGCGACGATGGCGGCTGGAGCGTCTTGGAACGCTGCCTGGCGGGCGGCCTCCCGGATTTCTGCTTGATGCCGCTCGACGAGTGAACGCAGCGCCTCGGAGGCGTTGACGAGAAGGTGCCAGCGGTCCGCGACCTGGATCGCCTGCGGCGCGCCGAGCCGCGCAGCCTCGGCGTACGGCCCCGCTCGATCCCGGCTAACGACAGCGATGTCGGGATGCGCAGCGAGCCAATCCCGCACGGGCTCGCAGGCGCGGCCGGGCAGGAGATCGAGGACGCGACCCCGTTCCAGATCGCAGACGATCGTGCCGTAGCGCCGGCCCCGCCGCCAAGCCCAGTCGTCGATCCCGACCACACGCGGGGACGCGCACCCTGCGCTCTTGCAACGGCGGATCAGTCGCAGGACGGTGTCGCCGCTGACCGGCATGGCAAGCCGTCGCGACAGGCGGGCGCCGGCTTCGCCGCCGAGCGCCATGCCGATATCGGTCTGTGCCTCGGCCAAGCGATCGCTGCGCTGTGCCCTCGCACGGGCGAGGCCGGGAACAGGCTCGGCAAAGATGCGGCCCGGACAATGGCTGCAGCGGAAGCGGCGTACCTTCACCCGCCACGTGACCGAGCGATCCTGCCAGGGCAGGTCCTTCAGGGTTCGCCAGTACGAGCTATGCACCCGGGCCGACCATCGCCCACAATGCGGACAGGCTGCGCGGGCTGCGGTAGTTGAACTTGCTCCGGTTTAATGGAGAGCGGTTTGGTGAGTGAAGCCCCTCTCGAACTGGATAGGGCTGGTGTAGCCCAGCGCCGAGTGACGGCGGCGGGGATTGTAGAAGCCATCGATGTAACGGGCCAGCGCGTCGATGGCCTCGGCTCGCGTCTGGAACGTAGTGCGCCAGACCAGTTCGCTCTTCAGCGTCTTGAAGAACGTCTCGACCATCGCGTTGTCAAAGCAATTTCCCTTGCTGGACATCGAGATCACGATGCCATGTCCTCGTAGTTCCGCCTGATACTCATTCGCACAGTACTGACTGCCGCGGTCGGAATGATGCAGCAAACCTGGTCCGGGCTGCCGGACGACGAGGGCACGTCGCAGCGCAGTCAGCGCAAGTTCTTTGTGAAGACGGTCGCTCGCCGCCCAGCCCACGACTCGTCGAGAGTACAGGTCGAGGACCACCGCCAGGTACAGCCAGCCCTCCCGCGTCCAGATGTAGGAGATATCGCTCCCCCACTTCCGATCCGGCCCAGCCGCCGTGAAGTCCTGGTCGAGGTGGTTGGGCGCGATCGGGAAGGCGTGGCCGCTGTCCGTCGTGCGCCGGAAGCGGCGGGGCTGGCGGGCCTTGAGCCCGTTCTCCCGCATCAGCCGGGCCACGCGCCGCCGGCCTGCCGCCAGGCCCTGCTCGCGCAACTCATGCGTCATGCGGGGGCTGCCATACGTCTCGTGCGAGAGCGTGAAGGCGGAGCGAACATGGGCAAGCAGCACGAGGTCCTCGCGCTGCCGTGCCGAGGCCGGACGGTTCTTCCAGGCAAAGTAGCCGCTCGGACTGACGTCGAGGACCTTGCACAAGCGCGCGACCGGGAAGTCCTTCTTCGCCGCGTCGACGAGGCGGAACCTCATCGACTTCCCTCCTTGGCGAAAAAAGCCGTGGCCCGCTTCAGGATCTCGCGTTCCTGGCGCAGCACCTCGTTCTCGCGGCGCAGGCGCTTGAGCTCGGCGGCCATATCCTCCTGCCGGTCGGCCGGCGGATGGTCCATCTCCCGCTCACGTCGGCCGTCGATCCAGTTGCGCAGCGTCGAGAGCCCGACGCCGAGATCGGCGGCGACCTCGCGGCGGGACCGCCCGCTCGTCTGCGCCAATCGCACCGCCTCTGCGCGAAACTCAGGGGTAAAGGTCTGCTTCCGGTCTGCCATCGGAACCCTCCTCCTTCAGGAAAAGAGCTCTCCACTTTTGCGGAGCAAGTCCAAGTCCTGGCCGTGATCGTCAGCGCATCGGCGTCCAGCGCAAGCTCGTCGACCTGCACACCTTCTGAAACCGAGGGCAATAACGGGTTCGAGATCCGCATCGCGCTCTCCCTCCGCCACCCCAGGGATCAACGCTTCACAAGGCGCTCAGCACCGAACCTGCGGAAGAACCAATGTTCAACGCTGTTTGACACCCTGCGTCGCCTCAAGCGCGCCAGTTCGGCATCAGGATGCGACCGCGCACCAACCCGGCGGCGCCCGTGAGACGGCCCCTCGGCCCGTCGCCCATCAGGTACGTTATGACCACGTTCTGGCCGTCGAGGGTGCGTCTGGGTGTGGTTCCACCGGCGCCTTGCCGGTTTTCCAGCGCGCTGGTGGATCTCGTCGAAAGTCTCCTCGTGAACCGCGCACGGCTTCCCGCGAGCCCGAGGCGTGTCCGGATTTCCGGACAGGCTCAGGTCGCCGTGCGCCGGCCGGCCGCGGCCTTCTTGGCGGCGTGGGCCAGGTTGTCCGCGAGCTGCTCGGCCATAATCTGGGGGATGCGGGCGGCGGCGGCCTCGCAGGCCTCCTGCCAGGGCTTCTCCAGGATCGGCTTGTAGGTCGCCCGGTCGACGGCGAGGAACAGGATGCGCGGATGGTCGATGTCGACCATGCGCCGGCCGATGCGCCGCATGCCCCCCTCGCGCCCGGGCACGTACATGCTCTCGGACGTGGCGACGCGCGGCGGCCGGGCGACGTAGGCGAGGCGCTTCTGGCCGTGCAGGGTGATCTCGCCGAAGTAGACGCCCCACCGGTTCTGCGTGCCCGACCGCTTCGGCGCGCGGGTGCCCTGCGCTTCCCGGGCGAGGCGCGCCAGGAACCCCGTCGGCACCCCGCCGAACCGCGTGGGCTGGACGCTCTGCGTCAGGGTGATGTTCTGCCACCACGGGATCAGGATGTGCCTCTGGGCCAAGCCGACGTCGCCCGGGAGGCGGATGTTGTCCTGGAGCCCGAACAGGTACTTCAGGTACACGCTTTGCTTCGGCATGACGTAGACGGCCGAGAACAGCCCGTCCGCCTTGCCCTGCTCGATTGCGTTCAGTCCCCCGGCCGACGAGCGCTGGTACTTGATCGCGCTCTGCGTCCACGGGGTGTTCCGGCGCAGGTGCTTGTCGAACTGCTGTCGGATGCCGACGACGGCGTGCTTGGCGACCTCGTCGACGGCCCACCCCGCGGCTCTCCGATATTTCGCGATGCCGACGGTCGAGACGTAGCGGTCACGCCACGCCTCGATCTGAGGCATGACGTCGGCGGCGATGGAGACGCGGAAGCGGGTGCTCATGCCCGGCAGGTTGCCGCTCCGGGCGTGTCCCGTTCCAGGCTACGAGGGAACCGGCAAAAGGTGGCGGAGGAACTCGGGCAAGTCATCGTCCCAGACGTCAACGCCCGCCGGGCCTGGCGGCACGCAGCGGGCGTCGGTTGCAGTCTGAGGTGCAGAGCAGCGAACGGCCGGAGTATAGGCCCCGGCCTCGATAGCGACAACAGCCGCCGGTGCCTCGTTCGCTTGCCCGCACGCGTCAATAGACCCGGTCGAATCGTGACATTTCCCGACCGGCTCGGCCGGCGCCGCCTCAAGGGACTTGCGTGGACGGCCGCGCTTGGGTTTCGGCACCGACCCGCCGATGGCTGCGACCGCCTGCGCTTCCCGAACCGCCTTGCGAACCTGCGAGATCGAGACGCCTGCCTCCGCGGCGATGGCCTCCGTGGTCAACCCCTTGGCCCGGAGCCTGAGGGCACGCTGCCCGAGGGCGAGGCGCGCGGCCTGGGCGTCGACCCGCGGCTTGGCGCCGGCCTCGGCCCGGCGCTGCTGGGAACGGTCGGCCTCGCGCTCGCGCCGCACCGCGTCGGTCAGGAGGATGCGCAGCTCGAGCCGGCGGATCTCGGCGACCGTGACGTCGAGCTCCTTCACGAGGCTCTTGGGCTTGGACTTGTAGCGGGGGTCGGAACGGCCGGCCTTGTAGGCGTCGGTGGCCCCGGCCGCCGCCCGGCGCGCCTTGCGGATGACCGTGCCCATCATGGCGCGGCCGCGCTGGACGGTCAGGCCGCACAAGGGCGAGAGGCGGTCGATCTCGGCCACCAGCGCGTCCGGGGCCATGCACCAGGCCGCGGCGACCGACAGGTGGTAGAGCCATAGGTCGCGCTGGCCGGGGTCGACGGGCCAGCCCTGGTAGCGGGCCTCGAACAGGCGCGCAAGGTCCCGGTAGACGGAGCGGTGCAGCGTGGCGAGGTTCAGGGCGGGGCGCTTGTGAGCCTCGCCGGCCGCGACCGCCTTCGCCGCGCGCTCGGCCTTCGCCTTGGCCTTGGCGGCCCGCTCGCGAGCCTGGGCCTTGCGGTAAGTCCGGACCTCGTCGGCCGAGTAGCGCAGCATCTCCGTGCGCAGGAAGTCGAAGTCGTGGCGCTTGATCTGGTCCACGTACTCGGGCCAGACGACCTGCACCATGTTCTCCTGCCCCGTCACCCGGTCGCGCTTGGTGCGCCCGGCGACGCTGAACGACATCGTGCAGGCGCGGCCCCGAGCGTCGCTGCCCATGTCGACGAAATCGGCGTGGAGGCGGTCTTGCAGCGCCTTCCAGACCGGCAGCATGGACGGCTTCTGACGGTCGTGGAGCCAGACCGGCAGGAGCCCCCGCCCGCTCGACAGGATGAAGCTCGGGTACGGCAGGTTCCTGTCGTAGCAGCGGAGCATGATGGCCTCTGCCATGTGCTCCCTGGTGGCACCGGCGTACTCCTCGGCCTTGTAGTAGTCGAGGTCGACCCAGAGGCAGTTCAGGCCTGCGAGGTTCCAGGTCGCCTTCCGGGGGTGCTTGCGGTGGTCCTCGCCCTCGCGCTTCCGGAACACGTTCAGCGTGATGCTGCGAGGGCGCAAGGTGTCGACCGCCGCGGGGAGCTCGGCCCCGTCGGCGCCGGTCGCCTCGGTGCGCCACTGCTCCTTGCCGTCGGCGTCCAGCTCCGGCAGCCGGACTGAGTGCGTCAGCACCGCGATGCCGCGCGTGTCCGCGGGGTGGAGGAGCGCGGCGTAGCGCGAATAGCGCAGGCCGTATGTCGTGGGGCGCTCGATGAAGCGCAGGTCGTCGGTCGGGCCAGGATCGGCCACGGATGCCCCGTCAAGGGGCGACGCGATGGGGGACACGGGTTCGCTGCTCTCCGGCTACGCCGACCCGCGAGGCACCTCTACCCGCAAACCAGCAAATCGTTCACGCCGACACGGTGCAGCTGGTTCTTGAATTCGACAAGCCGGGCGGGTCCGGGGTGCGCAGTCCCACCCCGTCCCGGGAGGAGCGGACCACGGCGAGGCCCAGACCCGGCAAGGATGGTCCACCGAATCGTTCGCGGCAGACATCCAGTCGACCGGTTCACGGTAGGACAGGTGTCACGTTTCGACCGGGTCTATAAAAATGAAGCCCTACGGGCTTCCTGTAGGGGGTGCGGGGTTTCGGGCCGAAGATGCTGGGACCGGTAGGGGCACGAGGTGGCGCAGGCAGGCTCGCCTGGCGGGGTTCCGGGTGCAGCCTGGTCCGAACCCGTCCCGGAGCCGCACCGTGCCTCCCTGCCTCGCCCTGGCCCCCGTGGCCGCCCCTCCGTCCGATCCGTCGCCCCCGCCTCCCTGCGTGTCGCATGATCGGTCGGGCGGGTACCGAGCCCGTCCCACCCTCCACGCCTTACGGCGTTTCGCCGACCGGGTGTGTGGCCTGGAGCCGGTGCTGGAGGGGCTGTCCGACCGCGAGGCCGTCGAGGCGCTCCGGGGGCTCGGCTACGACGTCGACGGTATCCGGGTGTGGCTGGCCTACTACGGCTACCCCGGTCCCCGGTGGGGCGCGAACGGCGTGACGGTCGGCAGGGTGGGGCTGGTGCTGCAGGGGCCCCGGGTCGTCACGGTGGTGATGCGGGGGGCCTGACCCGGAACCGGGCGTGGCCTGGAACTGGCCACGGGGCGGCGAGCAGGCTGGCACCATCCCGGCCGCGTCGGCGGCCCCCGAGGCCGCCCCCGTGTACCGCTATCTCCCGTTCAACGGGCATCACGAACGCCGCGAGGCCGAATGGGTCGGAGCTCTGGTGGCCTTCGGCGTTGCGGTCGCCCTCCTGCTCCCGGGGCCGACCTTCAGCCGGCCAACGTTCGCCGCGTTCGGCGCCATCGCCCCGGAGGGCACCTGGGGCGCCGCGCTGCTCGGCGTCGCGCTGATCAGGATGCTCGCCCTCTGGGTGAACGGCTCGAAGCGGCACAGCCCCATCCTCAGGTTCGTCACCGCCACGGCCGGCGCCGCGCTCTGGGGCTGGGTCACGTGGCTGCTCTGGCACGATGGCTACCCCGGCGTGAACACCGGCGTCGGGGCCTACGGGGTGCTCGCGGCGGTCGACGGCTACTGCGCCTTCCGGGCGATCTGGGACCAGGGCCGGAACGACCAGCGCGCCGCCATCCTCCGGAGGGCTGCCCGTTGATCGACCTTGTCGCGACCTTCGTCGGCCTGCCCGCCGACGCCCTCAAGGCCATCGGCACCGTTGCCGTCGGCGGGTTGCTTGCCGGGGGCACCTACGTGCTCGCCCGCATCAAGGAGGCCCGCAGGCCCCCGGAGGCGGCTTCCGGCCTGCCCCGCATCGCCCTCGACCCTGCCGACCGGGACCTCGGCTACACGCTGGTCCGGACCGGCACGGACCTCACCAGGGCCCTGCACGACCACGGCGAGATCCTTCGCCGTACCTTCCGCGACGACGAAGATGGCGGGGGTGCGTCCCTTCCGCCGCGGCCCCGTCCCGGCCGGAGGGCGCGCCCGTGAGACGCCCCCGGCTCGTCCCGAACGCCCGGCGCGTCGCCCGGCACTCCTGGTCGTTCTGGCTGTCCCTGTTCGGGGTGGTCTGCTCGGCGGTCGAGGCCGGCATGGGCGTGCTCGCCGGCTCCCCGCCCGTCGACCCGACGACCTTCGCCTTCGCCCTGACCGGCGTGACCCTGGCCGGCGCCGTCGCCCGCCTCGTCGCCCAGCCCGCCATCTCCGGAGACGCCTGATGGCCATGCTCGCGTTCCTGCGCCCGCTGGCCCGTGCCCCCGCCAAGGCCCGCAACCGCATCCTGGCGGCCGTCCTCGCCGGCGGGACCGCCACCGGCGTCGCCGCGACGGCTGTGACCTTCACCGGCGGCAACGAGGGTGTCCGTCTGGTGGCCTACAAGGACCGGCTCGCCCGGGACCTGCCGACCGTCTGCTACGGCGAGACCCGCGGGGTCGCGCTCGGTATGCGGTTCACTAAGGCCCAATGCGACGCCATGCTGGTCAAGGCGCTGGGCGAGTTCGCCGACACCTCGGTCGAGCGGTGCGTCAAGGTGCCGATCCCGGACCCGGTCTACGTCGCCTTCCTCGACCTCGCCTACAACATCGGCGCCGGCGCCTTCTGCAAGAGCACGGTCGTCCGCCGCTGGAACGCGGGCGACAGGGCCGGCGCCTGCGACGCCCTCCTCCTGTTCAACCGCGCCGGCGGCCGCGTCGTCCCGGGTCTGACCGCCCGGCGCCAGCGCGAGCGCGCCCTCTGCCGGATGGGAATCTGACGTGCTCGCCCTGGTCTGGACGCCCCTCGGGCTCGCGGCCCTCGCCGCCGCGGCGGCCGCTGGCCTGGCGGTCGTCTACCTGCGCCGGGCCGTGCTGCCGCTGGCCCTGGCGGCGGTGGCTCTGGCCGGCGCCGCCTACCTCGCCCACCTGCAGGCCGACCTGGTGACGGCACGCCGGGAACGCGACGAGGCGAGGATCGCGGCCGCCGAGGCGGCGGCAGGCGCCAAGGCCGTCGAGGCGGTGTCCGAAAAAGCGGCGGCACGATCCCGGGCGTCCCGCGGGGTACGCGACCGCATCCTGACGGCGCCCCGGTCCGACGACGCCCCGGTCGCCCCGGTGCTGCGCCGGGTCCTTGAGGGCGCGCCATGATCCGGGTCGCCGCCGCGGCCGCGCTCGCCGCCTTCCTCGCCGGGTGCCAGACCGTCTCCCGACCGGCAGTACCGCCGTCCCTGCTGACCTGCGCCGACGCGCCGGTTCTGGCCGCGCTCCGGGGCGAGTTCGTCCCGTCGCGCCTCGACGTCGCCGCCGCCGTCCAAGCGGCTTCCCGCACCCGCCGACCCCGACCCTGAGGAGCCCCCATGCGCGTCACGTTCATCGAGTTCCCCAACGGCGCGGACCCGACGCGGCGCACCCTGGCCCCCGTCGACGCGGCCGCCATCGTCAACGTCGGCGAGGGCCGGGACCACGTGCAGGTGTTCGGCAACGCCGCGGCGCTGTTCGCGCTGCGGCAGGGCATAGACGACCTGCAGGGCCAGCTCGGCGACGCGCAGGGCGGCCGCGCCTGCGCCGAGAGCTCGAACCGCATCTACGTGGCCGAGCGCCGGGTCCTGCTCGACGAGATCGCACACCTCCGCGCCCAACTCGCCGCGGTGCGCGAGGCAACCGGTGGCTGAGATTTCAGCCGCCGACGCCGCCCGGGCGGATGCCCGCCTGTTCGCCCGGGACGCGCTCCGTGCCGCCCGGGCCGTCATATCCGAGAATACGGACACCCCGCCTGAGACTGCCACCCTCGCGGTGTTCGCCATCCTGGTGGCGGCCGCGCTTTGGCCGGAGAACAGCACTAATCCGGAAGGCCCCAATCCCGCTCAGGGTCATTCCGGCGGTTCGCGCCAGCGTCGTATGTCGTGACTACACGAGCGTCTGCGCCGTAATACGTGATGCTACGCAGCCGCTTGCCTTTACCAGAGTTCGTCTTCTGGTACGTTTTTTCGCGCCGCCAAGTCGTGCCGTCGAACTCAAAGCGAGAGTGCTCCCGGAACCACGCGGACGCCTCATCCGAGTAAGGCGGATACGGGCAAGTCTCCGCGTGCCGTTGCCAAGCATCATCGAGGTTGGCGGGCGGCTGAGTGAGGCGTGCCGCCTTCTGAGCCGCGGCTTTCGCCCTCATCGTCGCTGACCGCTTTTTGTTGGCGGCATCGCGCTTCTCGGCCTCGGCGAGCATCGCGGCCCACTGCTCCTTCGTCAGGCCGAGTGGGATATCCTCTTCATCGGTCAATCGCACATCTCGAAGCTGGAGAGACCAGGCAAGCCAAATTCGAATCGCTAGAATCGCGTTAACGCTCGCCGGCCCGGCAGCGCCGGCCCCCGGGGTGCGTCAACACCACCGAGGGCCTGACCCGACCCACGGAGAGCCCCGTGAATCAGGCTGCCCTGCACCATAGCACGACCACCGCCCTCGCCACCCTGGGCGAGACCCCTTCCACGTTCTTCTTCGACGACAAGCCCGTCCGCGTCATCGACCGCGCCGGCGAGGCGCTGTTCGTGGCCGCCGACGTCTGCGCGGCCATAGGCACGGTCAACGTGTCCGCGGCCTTGAAGGCCCTGAGCCCGGACGAGCGCAGCATCGTCACCCTCCGCATCGACGACCGGAATACCCTCGGTTCAAGCGAGGGTAATCGCCGGGGCAATCCGCTCCGCTCGGTCATCACCGAGGGCGCCATGTACACCCTCATCTTCCGGTCGCGGAACGCCATGAAGGAGAGCAGCGCGCCCTACCGCTTCCGCCGCTGGGTCGGTGACGTGGTCCTTCCTTCCATCCGGAGGACAGGCACCTACGCGGTCCCGGTCGCGCCGGTGCCGGTACCCGCGCCGACAACCCTGCCGGTCATCAACGTGCGCGACCAGGCGCAGCTGCAGGTCATCGCCCTGCAGCTTCTCCAGGTGACGCAGGAGCAGGCCGCGAACCTCGCCTTGGCCGAGGCGAAGGTCGAAGCCGCTCGGCCAGCCGTCGAGTTCTGCGAGGCCCTCGCCGACAGCGACGGGACGTGGGGCCTGCAAGCAGCGGGCAAGGCGCTCCGGCAGCCGCCGAACAAGTTCGTCGCGTGGCTCAAGGGCAGGCACGACCTGTTCGAGCGCAACGGGGGCAACATGGCGTCCCAGCGCCTGATCGACCGCGGCCTCTTCACGGTGGTATGGGCCGAGCATGGCGGGAAGCCCCGGCCGGTCACGCGGCTCACCGGCAAGGGCATCGTCTTCTACGCGAAGGAGCTCGGCGTGAAGCCGCCGGCCCCGCCGTCGCAGGGGTCCCTGCCCGGGTTCTGACCCCGGTGCGCGGAATGCGTAGCTAAGTCGGGTTGGCTACTCCGGAGGCCCGGTTTCCCTAGCGAAGCCGGGCCTTTGCGTTTCGGCCGCCCGGACGGTCCGCGGCGACGCCGGAAGGAGAGCGATGGCCATGGCAAGCGCCTCGGCTTCCATGGCGAGGAACCGGCCCTCGACGGGGAGCATCTGCCCGGCGTCGACGAGGTGGGCCGTCCGCAGGATGCGCACCCGCGCGGCCCGGCCGACGAGCGGGCAGATCTCGCCGGCCGCGACGGCGGCCTGGATGCGGGCCGCCGCCGCGGCGAGGTCAGAGCTCAAGGGACGTCCTCCAGCGGGCCGAAGGACACCGCGACGCCCTCGGCCTCGTTGGCGATGCGGCGGGCCTCGTCGGGCGCCATGCGGCCGGCCTGGACGAGACGGCTGACGCGGAGGACGCGAGCCCGCAGGCCGCGCCCGACTAGGGAGCAGCACCGGCCGCTTTCCCATAGGGCCTGGATGCGGGCCGCGGTCGCGGCGAGGTCGTCGAGGACGGGGGATGCTTGGAGCATGTGTGCCACCCTCATTGACGCACCGCGAGCCGGTCCCGCGCGGCGACCAGGCCCTCGACGAGATGGCGCAGCGACCTCACGCTGCCATCCCGCCAGTGAGCGGCGAGGACCGCTTCCTCCTCGGGGTCCGGGTCCGGAAGCCAGACGGCGTCGAGCCCGCGCTCACCCCGCAGGTCGGCGAGGATCGCGCGCGACAGGGACGGGAGCGACGCCGCGGTCCTCGGTCCCATCTCCAGCACCCGGAACCGGCTGAGCAGGGCGGGGTCGAGGCCGGCGCGCGAGTTCGCCGTCGCGACGTAGCTGACCGCCGACAAGTCGACGGCGCACTCCAGGTACGGGTCATGATATGCCTTCGCGGTCTCGCGCTCCGTCAGGGCCAGGACGCCGTCGACCAGCCGGCCGTTATCGAGCCGCGTCCCGGCGCGCGAGATCTCGTCGAGGACGACCAGCACCGAGGCTGCCTCGGCACGTCGGATCGCCTGCAAGGGGACGCAAGCGCGACCCGAGCTCCACTGCCGCGACGTGCCGATGAAGCTCGAATCGGCCACCCCGGCGCAGCCGTAGACCGTCACCGCCAGTCCGAGGACCTCGCCGAGGCGCCTCGCCAGCCGGCTCTTGCCGGTTCCCGGGGGGCCGAGGAGGAGCGTCGGCGGCAAGGCGACGTAGGCCCGCCCGGCCAGCGGCCGGAGGATCGCGTCGATGACGGCGGCGTCGTCCGGAAACTCGGACACCAGGTCGGCCTGGGCCGCCGCGAGGTCCGGGACGCGGGCGAGGGGCAGCCGCCGGCCGGCAAGAGGCGCCCACTCCGCCCTCGGGGTCGATCCCGTCGCGCCGCCCGGGCGCGCCTCGCCGGCCTTGGCCAAACCCGGCAAGTGCTCGATGGCAGCCAAAACCATCAGGCTCGGCCCGCTCTCCAGCCGCTTCTTCGCCGCCTTCTCCGCGGCGGCCTTCCCGCGGGCCTCAGCGGCCCATGCCGGTTCCGGTGCGGGCGCGCCCCGGGACGCATCGTCGAGGAGCCGCCCGCCGCGGGCCAGGGCCGCCTGCAGGGAGCCGAGCGCACCGCCGCCCGGGCGCCACGTCAGGCTGTCCGTGTCCTCCGCCAAGCCGAGGCTCGCCCTCGCGTAGATGTACCCATCGGCGCCGGCGAGCAGGTCCCGCATCCGTCCGCGGACGTATTCGCGGCCCTGCTCATGACCGCACTCCCATAGGCAGAGGGCCAGGACACCGGCAAGCAAAATGAAATGCCCGTCGACGATCTGCTCCTCGTCAGTGCAGTCGAGAGCCATGAATTCGCCCTCGACGATGCACCCGCGCACGTAGTCGAACGCGGTCGAGACTTGGACGGACAGCGTCTGCAAGGCCGTGCGCTTGTCGTGAGGCGCGTCATGCGCGTAGGCGTCGAAGGCGATCTTCAACGCCCTGTAGACGCCGACCAGCCGCACGTCCTCCCCGATGGCCGTGGCGGGCCGAAGCGAGGGAACCGTCCTGCCGTAGCGGGCGGTCACGAGGAGGGCTGCCGGGGCGAAGGGGAAGCCGCCCCGCTTGGGAGCCTCCGCGTCGCCGGATAAGTAGCGTTCGAGGGCGCACGCCCGCGCGCCCTCGTCCAGGGTGCTCGTCATGTCGGGTATCCTTCACCGCGCGCCCGAGCGGAACTCAGGCGCAGAGTCGAACTGGATACCCCGCCGATCCTGAAGGAACTATTACCCGCCGCTGGCCGGCAGCCGCTTCATGTCCCGCGCCCGCGCGACGAGAGCCAGGGCGTCATCCAGTCCCTGCCGGGCGAGCCCCGAGCAATCGGCGCCCCGGGCCGCGGCCGGCGTCGCGCCGGCGTCGTCGAGGAGCTCGGCGGCCGCGAGGAGGAGGTACCCGAGCCCGCGCGGCCGGGGATGCCCGGCGCCGTAGCCGAGGATGGCAAGCGCCCAGGCTGGCAGGCCGTTCCGGGCGATCCTGTCCCCGACGACCGAGCGCCGGTTCAAGTCGAGCACGCGCGCGAGCGAGCCGAGGTAGTCCCCGCCCCACAGCGCCGTCGCCGCGGCCTCGACGGCGGCCGCTAGGGCCTCGCCGGCCTCGTCGAGCGGGACGGGCCGGCCCCCGACTTGGAGCTCGCGCCCGACGACGAGGAGGGGCTGACCGTCGAGGGTACCGACGGCGTCCGGGTGGTCCGGGACAGGATGGAGGGCGACGCGCATGGCGCCCGGGATAGCACGGCGGAGCGGCCGGCATGGTTAACGGGCGTGGTCCCTTGCGTGCCCAGGACGCATCCTGCGGGCATGCCCGAGGTCGCGATAACGCGACCTCAAGGCTCCCTCAGGCGGGAAATGTCGCGTTTATGAGTCGGATCGACATCCAGGAACTCGGCCAAGCCATTAAGGAAGCGAGGCGCGAGAAGGGTCTGACGCAGGGCCAGGTGGCCGTCGCCATCGGCTCCAGCCGCACCCGCATTATCGCCTTTGAGAACGGCTACAACCCCGACATGTCGTTCGCCACCGTGCTGCGCATGATGAACATGGTCGGCCTCGACCTGGCCCTGACCACTTTCAACTACGGGTGGCCTACGCTCGACGACCTCCAGCGCGAGCAGGCCGAGGAGGACGAGCGGAATGCCCGCCGGGGCCCGCCCCGGCCGCGCTGGTAGCCGCCCGCCCGGATACCGGACCTGTCGCCGATCCCGGCACCCCTCGTTCGCCTCGACGAGACGCACCGGCGCCTCTGCCGCTACGCCGAGCAGCACGGCCTCGACATGGCTGACCTCGGGGACCGCGCGACGCTCTCGGCCCTGATGGGCTGGGACCCCGCGCCGAGCCTCGTCCCGGACGGCTGGCGCCGGCGCATGACGGATGCCGACCGGGCGCGGGCCATGCGCCGCCTGGCTCTGTCCGGAAATCCGGCGGACTGATACGCTTTCCGTATGATTTGGTCAGCTTAGCTGTGAACTGGGGGTGGTTTGGTGCATTGCTAGGGCATGCTGATTGTCGAGGGAGGCGCCGATGGCCGGCCCTGTCGCACACCTGAGCGTGTCGGAGTTGGAGGAGCGTTTCACGGCCTGCCGTGACGCGCACACTGCCCGCCAGACCCAGGCGATCTGGCTTTTGGCCAAGGGCCATAGTTTCGCGCAAGCCGCCGCGGCCACCGCGTTCAGTGAACGCTGGGTGCGCCGTCTGTGCGAGCGCTACAACGCCGAGGGGGTCGAAGCGCTGGGCGATCGGCGCCGCCACAACGGCGCCACGGCCAGCCTCCTGACGCCAGACGTCCTCGAGCGAGTGCGCCAGCGCCTGGCCGAGCCGCCGCCGGACGGGGGCGTGTGGACGAGCCGCAAGGTGGCAGACATCCTGGCTCAGGACCTGGGGCGGGAGGTGGCGGTGCAGCGCGGCTGGGAGGCGCTCAAAGCGCTGGGCTGGTCGCTGCAACGGCCGCGCCCGCGCAATCCGCGTGCGGCCACCCCCGAGGCCGCACAGGCTTTTAAAAAAAGTTGGCGCAGGCCGTCGACGAGGAGGAGGCCCGTGAGCCGCATCTCCCCGTCGTCGCCTATGCGACGGACGAACACCGCCTCGGCCTGAAGCCGGTCACGCGGCGGGTCTGGGCGCCAGCGGGCGAGCGGCCGGTGGCGCTGGGTCACCATCGCTTCAAGTGGCTGCACGTCACCGCCTTTGTGGCGCCGGAGAGCGGCGAGACTGTAGCGCGGCAATCTGGATGATTGGTCAGCGACAATCTGGATGAGGCACATTGGCGTCGCGGCGGGAGGAGTTTGGTCCTCTGGTGAGCGCGGCGCAAGGCTGATTGGCCGTTTGATTGACGCGGCGCGGCGATCACGGCGCCGTCTTCGTTGTCGCGCGGGTTGGTGGGCGGCCGGGCCCGCGTTTGCGATCCAGAGCGGCACGCCGCCGATAGCTCTCGACGTTCATCTCGAAGATCGTGGCGTGATGGACGAGGCGGTCGACGGCAGCAAGCGTCATGGCCGGGTCGGGGAAGACCTTGCCCCATTCACCGAACGGCTGGTTGGCGGTGATGAGGATCGAGCGCCGCTCGTAGCGGGCGCCGATCAGCTCAAACAGTACGCTGGTCTCGGCCTGATCCTTGGTGACGTAGGCGAGGTCGTCGAGGATCAGCAGGTCGAAGCGGTCGAGCCGGGCGAGGGCCGCTTCCAGGGTGAGGTCGCGCCGGGCGATCTGGAGCTTCTGGACGAGATCGGTGGTGCGGGTGAACAGCACCTTCCAGCCGCTCTCGATCAGTGCCAGGCCGATGGCGGCCGCCAGATGGCTCTTGCCGCCGCCGGGCGGCCCGAACAGGAGCAGGTTGGCCCCGGTACCGAGCCAGGCGTCGCCAGCGGCGATGGCCATGACCTGAGCCTTGGAGACGGACGGGACGGCTTCGAAGTCGAAGGTGTCCAGGGTTTTGCCCGGCGGCAGGCGTGCTTCGGCGAGATGACGCTCGATGCGACGTCGGTCGCGTTCGGCGAGCTCGTGCTCGGCGAGGGCGGACAGGAAGCGGGCTGCCGGCCAGCCTTCCGTGTCGGCCTTTTCGGCAAAGCTCGGCCAGACGGCCTTGATGGTGGGCAAGCGCAGGTCGCCAAGCATGACGGCGAGGCGGGCGACGTCGGCGGCGGAGGCGGTCTTCATGCGACCTCTCCCGTCTGGACGGTGGAACCCAGCAGCCCCTCGTAGCTGGCGAGCGTCGCCAGATGGACGCTGACGTGCGGGATGCCGGCCGGGTCCGGTGCGAAGGTGACGCGTAGGGCCGCCAGGTCGGGCAGACGTCGGGCCTCCAGATCCGCGGCGAGCCTCACCGCGAGTTCGGCTTCGCAGCCTCGCTCGTGGGCGAGCGCCAGGAGTTCGACCATGACGCGGCAGGCCTGCCGTTCGGGACCAGCCTGCAACAGGGCGTCGAAGGCGTGGCGGTAGGCGTCCCGTGGGAAGAGCCGGTCGCGGTAGACGAGGTTGAGCAGCGCCATCGGCTTGCGCCGCAGGGCGTGGATGACGTGGCGGTAGTTCACGACCTGATCGTGGCGGCCATCGGGATGGGCTCGCCCACGGGGTAGTTCCAGGAGTGGGGTCCCGCCAAGGAACAGTGCGAGGCGGTCGTCGTAGAGGCGCACGCGCAGGCGGTGCCCGATCAGGCGCGAGGGCACGGTGTAAAACACCTTGCGCAGGGTGAAGCCGCCCGAACTGGTGACCCGTACGACCGTCTCCTCATAGTCGCAGCTCCGATGCCGGGGCAGCGCCTTCAGCGAGGCCCGTTCGCTGTCAATCCGCCGGGCGTTGCGGGCATTCCGGCGCCCGACGAACTCGTCGAGGAAGCGCCGGTAGGCTGAGAGATCCGGGAACTCGCGGCTCGCCCGCAGCAGGAGCGCGTCGGCGATGGCGCGCTTGAGATGGCCGTGCGGCCCCTCGACGGCCCCGTTCTCATGGGCGAGGCCGGCGTTGTTGCGGGTCGGGGTCATGCCGTAATGGGCACATAGCGCCTCATAGCGGCGGGTGAGGTCGGCGCTCGCGTCCGCGTCGAGATTGCGGAAGGCGGCCGAGAGGCTGTCGGTGCGGTGCTCGCCGGGTGCGCCGCCCAGGCTCCAGAGCGCATTCTGCACCCCCTCAGCCAACGCCACGAAGCTCTCGCCGCCCAGCACCACGTGGGCATGCTCGAAGCCCGAGTAGGCGAGCCGGAAGTGGTAGAGCCGGTGATCGAGCGCGATCCCCGCGATGGTGATGCCGGCGGCATTCATGTCGGTGAAGTCCGACAAGCCGATCCGCCCGGGCTCGTGGGTTTGGCGGAAGATGACCTCCTGCTCCGCACCGTGCAGCGCCCGCCAGGACCGGATGCGGCGCTCCAGGGTGCGCCGGACGCCGGCATCGAGCTCGGGGTGACGCCGGATCATCTCCTCGAACAGGGCGATGGGACGAAGGCCCGGGGAGGCCTGCAGGAGGGGTACGACCTCGGCCTCGAAGATCTCGGCCAGAGGATCGGGCCGCCGCCGACCCCTGGGAGCCTTCTTCAGAGATGGCAGGCGTGGATCCTGCTCGATGCGGTCGGCGGTGGCGGGACTGAAGCCGGCCTTGGCGGCCGCGGCACGTCGCGGGTCGGTCTGACGGAACTGCATGTAGAGCCTCATCTGGCGATCGGTCACATGGCGGCCGGGCATGCGGGACCCCTCCTCGGCGAGGAGGGCCGTCCGCACAGCCGGTCGGCCGTGATCGCCAGATCTCGTTCGCGTCCCTACGCTCGGGCTTCGCCCTCCCTCCGGGACGCGAACGAGATCAGTGCCTCATCTTGATTGTCGTGCCGTCACCATCCTGATTGTCGGGCTGCAGCGAGACGGTGTGGTACCTCTCCAACGGCCTGTCCAAGCCGTTCTTCGAGCGGCTGCTGGCCGACTTCGCGCGCGAGGTCGGAGCGGGCACGCGCTGCCGGGCGGTGGTGGTGCTCGACAATGCCGGCTGGCACACCCAGCCCAATCTGCGCGTGCCCGAGGGCGTCCGGCTGGTCTACCTGCCGCCCTACACGCCCGAACTGCAGCCGGCCGAGACGCTGTGGCCGTTGGTCGACGAGCCGGTGGTCAACCGGCACATCGCCAACCTGGATGAGCTGGAACGGGTGGTCGAGCAGCGATGCGCCACCTTGAGCGAGCAGACCAACGTCATCCGCTCACGCACAAGCTTCCACTGGCTGCCCAAAACTGCCAAGCCAAAACCCAAGCTGGCCTAATTAACCGGAAACCGTATGATCGTGGTCCTACTCGGCCGCGACGGCGACCTTGCGGGGACGCCGCGCAACATCGGACACGCTCTCGCGGATGCGACGCTCCGCCAGCGAGGCATAGGCGTCGTTGAGCTCGACCCCCACACCATGGAGGCCGGCCCGCGCCGCGGCGACGAGGGTGGTGCCCGATCCTAGGAAGGGGTCGAGAACCGTGCCGCCGGTCGGGCAGCCGCAGGCAAGGCATCGCTCGACCAACTCGACGGGGAACGGCGCGCAATGCGCATAGGGGTTCTCCGGCCGGGCGTGGATCACCCAGACGTCCTCCGCCCCGTTCAGACCGGACCGGTCGAAGCGGTACCGCGGCCCCTTCGAGAACAGGAACAGGTGCTCGTACGTCCGCCAGGGCCGGTCCTTGGCGGTCGGCTCGCCGAGCGCGTTCGGGCGCTGCCAGATGATGGGGCTGCGCAGGACCCAGCCGTCCGCCTGCATGGCCAGGGCGACTCGCCACGGGAGGCCGATCAGCGACTTGCGCGGCAGGCCGAGGCCAGGCCCGTCGACCGCGCGCAGCTTCTGCCGGGCCATGAGGCGGGCCGAGTGCTTCGGGTCGTGACCGAGGGGGGCGGCCCTTCGCGTTGTAGTAGGCGTCGCCGAGGTTGAGGAACAGCACGCCGTCGTCGGCGAGCACGCGGTAGGTCTCCCGGAAGGTCTCGACCAAGGCCGTTACGTACGCCTCGATGGTCGCCTCGTGCCCGATCTGCCCCTCGACCTCGTAGTCGCGCTGCCAGAAGTACGGCGGCGAGGTCACGACGCAATTGACCGACTTGGCGTCGAGCGCGCGCAAGCCCTCCCGGACGTCCGCGGTGACGATGGGGCGGAGCTAACCCCTACAGCGTTGAGGTTCGGTTGTTGCGGAATCGCCTCGGGAGTCAATCGGAAGCTCACGGGAGGTGCCATGTCCGAAAATCCGGACATGGCCGCCCAGGAGATCCGGCAAGGGAAAACGTAACCACGCCGGCAGCCGCCGCTTGCCGAGGGAGTCGGGAGCTGCGATCCCACCCTGGCCCCGCATGGAGAGCGCCGTGAAACGAATAGCCACCCCCCGCACCGAGAGACCCACCCACCCGGGGGCGTGACCGCGAGCGCGGCAGCCCCTTCGACAGGAGGCTGCCCCGATGAAGAACTCGACCTCGAACCCCATCACCTACTTCACCGCCGATACCCATTACGGCCACGAGGGCATGATGGAAGGGCGAATGTCCCGGCCGCGACCCTTCGGCTCCGTCGAGGAGCATGACGAGACCCTCATCGCCAACTGGAACGCCGTCGTCCGGCTCAGCGACGAGATCTGGCATCTCGGGGACTTCGCGTTCGGCTGCTCGGCCGAGCACGCGGCCGCGGTGTTCAAGCGCCTCAACGGCGTCAAGCGGCTCGTCTGCGGGAACCACGAACAGCGGGGCCGGCGGTTGCCCTGGGCGAGCCAGCACGAAGGGTTCGTCGACGTCACCGTCGAGGGCACCCGGCTGTTCATGTGCCACTACTCGATGCGGGCCTGGCCCGGCATCTGGCAGGGGACCCTCCACCTTTTCGGGCACACCCACGCCAGCCTGCCGGACACGCGGCGGTCGGCGGATGTCGGCGTCGACGCCTGCGACTTCCGGCCGGTGCGGCTCGACGAGATCAAGGCGCGCATGGCACGGGCGGCGACCTGGCCCGAGGAACTCGCCGCCGACGCGGCCGCAGGCAAGATCCGCTGAAACGCCGAAGGGCCCCGGGGAGCGTCCCGGGGCCCTTCGGCTATTCGGCTTCCGCGATGGCTACGGCCGCCCGGCGCAGGGCCTGGGCCCGCCCCTCCAGCCCCAACGCCTCCCGCCCGAGCAGCGCGAGCAGCGCCGGCGCCACCGTCTCGGGGATGCCTCGCTGGCCCGCGGCCCACCGCTGCATGAGGCGCGCATCGACATCGAGGGCGGCCGCCAGGGGGCGGCGCCACTCGTCACCGAAGAGGGCCTGGCCGGCGGCCGCGAGCAGATCGGGCGTCACGCTTCCGCTCTCCAGACGCAGGCGCCCTGCCACTCGTCCACCCACGCCATAAGCTCCAGCGGCTCGTCCGGAGTGACGCCGCAGGCCCACGCCAGGACCTCACCGCTCGCGAGGGTTCCGAGGTACCGGTCGCCGGGCCGATCCTCGCGGTACCACGCCGGCCGCGGCCGGCTACAGGCGGCCGCGATGGAGGCTGCGACGCCCTCGGCGTCGGCGCGGGTGCGGGCGCCCTTGAGGTACTGGAGTGCCGGCAAGGCGCTCAAGGCAGCGCGGCGGGCGCCGAGGGCGTGGAAGTGCACGGGGTTGTTGTCGTTCACCGTCGCCTCCCTCAGATGGCCAGGCCGAGGGCACGGTCGTCGGCGTCGAGGGCCGCGAGATCGCGCTCCAGCAGGACCTGCGCGAGATCGACCTGAAGGCCGCTGAGTCCCTCGCGCTCGCGGCGCTTTCGCCCCTCAGGCAGCGCATGCGTGTAGAGGAGGCGGACCTCGATCTTCCCGTCGAGGTCGAGGTCGTTCTCCAGGGCCCAGTTGACCCAAGCCTCCTTGATCGGGCGCGTGCTGCGCCAGTCGGCCTGGATGACGAGGTCGAGCTCGGGGTGCGGGTACTCGTCGTACGGGGCCGCGATGCGAGCGTGCACGACCGGCGTGGCGCCGGCGGCATGGAGCGCGTCGGCGATGCGCTCGCGGTCGGCCTGTTCAAGGCGGCGGGCGGGACGCGAAAGAATGGGGGCGGTGGGACGCATGATGCCGAGGTCTCCCGTGCGGCGGATGGGCGGTCGGCAGGGCCGACCGCATAGGGACCATGGTACGATTCGCGATGCCGGGCACAAGAGCCCCCGCGGCCCGTGTGGCTTTCGTCGTCCGAGCGCACCCTGACGGGGTCACCCCTCAGGAGGAAACCGTGCGCTCGCTTATCCGCTTCATCGCCGCCATCATGCGGGCCGCCCTGGCCGCTATGGCGGCAGTCCCCCGGCTCATCTGGGACGGCGCCCGCTGGGTCGCCCGGGCCGTCACCGCCCCGCCGCCGGCAGTCGCCGAGGCGCAGGCCGAGGCCATGGCCGAGATCGAGGCGATGGCGCAGGAGGACGCGGCCACCAAGGCTAAGCCCGCCTCGACGCCAGCCGCCGTCCACGAGGCATGGGGGCGCGCCGCGGTGGCGCACCTGGCACCGCTGCCCGGGCAGGCGCCCGAGGCGACGGCCTGCCTCGACGACGCGGCGCGCGTCTACCTCGACCGGCTGACCCCGGAGCAGGCCCTCCGGCTGGCGTCGCTGGAGCCCCGCCACGTCGGCGCGCACCTGCTCGGCAACCGGCATCTCGCCGCGCTGCCCCGGCCGCTCACGATGGCAGAGTGGCGGAAGGAGGAGATGGAGCGCCTCGCCGTGAAGGTGGCGCCCCAGCCGCACCCGGACGCCGAACCCCGGCGCGACCGGCGGGAGGCGTCCCACCGGCCGGCACCGGCCTTCGCCGTCGCCTGATCGGACGGCCCGACGCAAGCGAGCCCGCCCCGGGAGACCGAGGCGGGCTTATTTATTTGTGGATAACGCCATCTGTCTTGCTTAACCGACTTGACTCTTTCCCCCAGCACACGCGCTGGCATCACGGGATGCGACGGTGGCATCTCGTCATGCCGCGGCGGCACGCGCGCGGAGAATGAGGATGCGGCGGCGCTGCTCGTCTTCGTCTTGGCGGGCGGCCTCGGCGCGGGCGGCGTCCGCCTGCCTGGCCCGAACAGCCTCGATGCGTCCGGCGCGGACCCGCGCGGCGACGGCGCGCCAGGCATCCGCCGTCTCGGCATCTCGCTCGGCGCGGGCGGCCCGGCCGGTGATGAGGGCGGAGGCAAGGCCGCCGGCGAAGGAGTAGGCCGCGGTCTCGAAGGCCTGCCCGACTTGGTGGGCGCTGGTGTGGTAGTGCGTCATCAGGGCGGCCTCCCTCGTTCGGTGCCACCTTGAGATCGCAGCTCGCCGAATCGGCGCCAAGGCTCGCCGGTCGACTTCCTGTGGGCAGAGTAAAGGAAGTCCTGGGCGTTCCCCCTCAGCCGGACGCGCCAACAGAAAGGGCGCCCCCTGGAAGAGGAGCGCCCCGTTACCATGCCTCATTGAAACGGATACTTGGCTGGACGCCGTCCGGGTCGCCGCCGCCTCAGCCGGCCCGGCTCGTCGGCCCCGGGAGCAGCTTCCCGGCGATGACCGTGCGCCGCATCTCCGGGCTGCCCCCCCGCGCCCGCAAGGCCTCCATGGCGTAGCGGAGGATCGGCGCCAGTTCGACGGTGAGCCCCTCCACGGTCCCGGCGCGCCGGACCAGGTCGGGGACGCCCGCCTCGCGCAGCACACGGGCGAGCGCCCAGGCGATGGCGCTGTCGACGGTGCGCGTGTCCGGGACGCCTTGGCGGCGGCGGGCGGCGCGTTCGATCCGTTTGCGGGCAGCGTCCTGCCGGCGGGCCGCGGCCGCCACGGCGGCGCCGGTGAGCACGGGCTCCTCCCGACCCTCCTCCGGCAGCGCCATGGCCATCTCGGGCTCGGCCGGGGGCACGAGGTCCTGCCCGGGCTCGTCGTCGGGCTCCGGGAGGGGCGTGTCGTCCTGATCGGCGTAGATCTCCTCCAGCCTATCGCGGATGAAGGGGTCCTGCTCGTCGTCGTCGCGGTCGTCGTCGTAGCGCATGGGGGGCTCTCCCGGGTGACGAGGGAATCGTCCCACCGGTCCTCGAAAGCCACCAGCCGCCATCCCTGTGGACGGCGGCAACGCGCCGGTGTCCGGAAATGCGGCCGTAACCCCGCGCCCGCCATCCCCGGGACGGTGGCGGAGGGCGCGCGATGGCGGGGATGGACCGAGACGACATGAGGCTGGCGGGCCGGGTCATGGAGGCGCTGCGCCTCCGCGACGCCCACGCCGGCTACATGGAGATGCTGCGCGCCGGGGCGGCCGCATCGCCGCCGGGGCGCCCGGGGGCCATTGCGGAGGCGCAGGTCAAGGCGGCGGACCTCGACGCATGCCTGTCGCGGGTGCTCCGGCGAGTCCAGGTGAAGGACGATACGCCCGAGCCCTTGGTGCGCCTGGTCGCCGAGGAGCGCAGCCGCGCGACCGCGCCGGTCCGTCAGGCGCGGGGACGCCGCGGCGGCTCGGCCGGATAGCCCCATCCCGCCGTAGCGAGCTCGGCGCCGTCGCGCAGGCGTCACGCCGCCTCAAGCGGCGCGTTCGGAGCCATCTGCCGGTATGCTACGGGTTTGCTACCGGAAGGTTCGGCGCGCGGTCGCGGCGACTGCTCTGCAGAGGGGAGGAGCGCTTGGCCGTTCCTTCCGCCGCCCGCTTAGAAGGCGGCTGCTCTATCCAGCTGAGCTACGGGGCCTGACCGCCGGCGGTGGTAGCAGGAGCCTCGCCGGTCGTCCACGGGAGAGTCGGGCGGGCCGTCACCCGCCGGCGGCGCGGCGCTCGGGGGCCGGCGCGGCGGCGATGCCGCGCGCGCCCTCGGCGATCAGCCGGGTGACGAGGTCGGCGTAGTCCGCCCGGGTCAGGCCGGCACCGGGGCGAAACCAGAGATAGTGCCAGTTGACCATGCCGAAGAACGACATGGTGACGGGCTTGAGGAGCGGCGTGCCGGCGAGGTGGGGCGCCACCCCGGCGATCGCCTCGGAGAAGAGGCGCACCAGCTCGCGCTCGCTCGCCTTCAGCTCCGCCTGCCGCTCGGGGGCGAGGAGGCCGAGGTGGTTGATCTGCACCTTGTGCTGCGCGTCGGCATCCCGGTAGGCCTCGAGCAGGGCCTCGGCGAGGCCGCGCAGGCGCGCCTCGGGCGGCAGGCCCGGGCGGTCGGCGGCCTCGACGGCTTCCAGCAGCTCCTCGAGATGCAGCCGGATCACGTCGAACAGGATCTCGTCCTTGTCGCGGTAGTAATGGTAGAGATTCGCCTTCGAGACGCCGCAGGCCTCGGCGATCCGGCTCATCGAGGCGCGGTCGTAGCCGTGGGCGGCAAACAGCTCGGCCGAGCGATCGAGGATCGCCCGGCGCTTGTCGTCGTAGTCGGTGGCGCGGGTGCGGGCCATGAGATCTCGTCGCTGCTGGTCTCGTATTACTCGCGGGGACGCCGGTCGACGACCCGGCGGGCCTTGCCCAGCGAGCGCTCGATGCCGCCGGGCGCCAGCACGTCCACCGTCGCGGTGATCCCGATCGTGTCCTTGACCGCCTGGCAGAGCCGGTCGGCCGCCGCCTCGCGCAGATCCGCGATGTCGGCCTCCGGCCGGGCCTCGACGCGGATCTTCATGGTGTCCATCCGGCCCTCGCGGGAGAGCACCACCTGGTAATGCGCCGAGAGCGCCGGGATCGTCAGGATCTTCTCCTCGATCTGGCTCGGGAAGACGTTGACCCCGCGCACGATCATCATGTCGTCGGAGCGCCCGGTGATCTTCTCCATCCGGCGCATCGCCCGGGCGGTACCGGGGAGCAGCCGGGTCAGGTCGCGGGTGCGGTAGCGGATCACCGGCATCGCCTGCTTGGTGAGCGAGGTGAAGACCAGCTCGCCCTCCTCCCCGTCCGGCAGCACCACGCCGGTCTGCGGATCGATCACCTCGGGGTAGAAGTGGTCCTCCCAGATGTGGAGCCCGTCCTTGGTCTCGACGCACTCGCTGGCGACCCCCGGCCCCATCACCTCGGACAGGCCGTAGATGTCGACGGCGTGGAGGTCGAACGCCTCCTCGATTTCCTGGCGCATCGCGTTGGTCCAGGGCTCGGCCCCGAAGATGCCGACCTTGAGCGAGGAGGCCCGCGGGTCGAGCCCCTGGCGGCGGAACTCGTCGAGGATCGCCAGCATGTAGGACGGCGTCACCATGATGATGTCGGGCTTGAAGTCCTGGATCAGCTGGACCTGGCGCTCGGTCATCCCGCCCGACATCGGGATCACCGTGCAGCCCAGCCGCTCGGCGCCGTAATGCGCGCCGAGCCCCCCGGTGAACAGCCCGTAGCCGTAGGCGACGTGGACCAGCATCCCGGGCCGTCCGCCCGCCGCCCGGATCGAGCGCGCCACCACGTCGGCCCAGGTGTCGATGTCGGCCTTGGTGTAGCCGACCACGGTCGGCTTGCCCGTGGTGCCCGACGAGGCGTGGATGCGCGCCACCTCCTCCCGCGGCACCGCGAACATGCCGAACGGATAGTTCGCCCGCAGATCCGCCTTCGCCGTGAAGGGGAAGCGGGCGAGGTCGGGAAGGTCGGAAAAGTCGCGCGGATGCACGCCGGCGGCGTCGAAGGCGGCGCGGTAATGCGGCACGTTGGCGTAGGCGTGGTGCAGGGTCTCGCGCAGCTTCTCGCGCTGCCAGGCGGCGAGCTCCGCCCGCGAGGCGGTCTCGAACCGGTCGAGCTCGGAGGCCTCCGGTACCATGCGGGCGAGCTTGCGGGGGGCGATCTGGAGCATGGCGTCTCTCCCTGGAGTATTTTTGACTTTCTATGTGTAGATTACCCCGATCACCCCACCCGCGACCTCATCCTGAGATGTTAGTCGATCGAAGATCGGCTGACCTCGAAGGAGAGCTCCAGGGAGCGCGAGACATCTGCAGCCCTCCTTCGAGGCTCCCTTCGGTCGCACCTCAGGATGAGGTTGTGGGTGGGATGAGGCGTAGCGGCGTTCAGGGGGGCTCCGATTGGGCAGACGGCACCGCTCCCCCCTCCCCCGCCAGCACCGTCCCCGGCACCGTGCGCGAATGGCCGCGGAACTCCGCCACCACCTGCCCCTCCGCGTCGGTCACCGTCACGTCGTAGATCCCCGAGCGTCCCTCGCGCACCCGCTCGACGGCCCGCGCCGTCAGCACCTCGCCGCGCCTTCCCGGCCGCAGGAAGGTCACGGCGCAATGCTGCGCCACCGCCCGCTGATTGTGCGCGTTGCACGCGAAGGCGAAGGCCGAATCGGCGAGCGCGAAGATGAAGCCGCCGTGGCAGGAGCCGTGGCCGTTCGTCATGTCGTCGCGCACCCGCATCGACAGCACCGCCTCGCCCGGCCCGGCATGGTCGAGGGCCATGCCGAGGCCCCGGCTCGCCCGGTCCTCGGCCCACATCGCCTCCGCGCAGGCGCGGGCCAGCTCGCCGGGATTCACCGGCGCCGCCCGGTGAAGCGGGCCGGGCGCTTCTCCAGGAAGGCCGCGACGCCCTCGCGGTAATCGGGCGTGCGCCCGGCCTCGCCCTGCAGCTCGCTCTCCACGGCGAGCTGGGCATCGAGGTCGTTGGTCTCGGAGGCGTCGAGGGCGCGGCGGATCAGGGCGAGGCCGTAGGTCGGCTGCGACGCGAGGTGGGCGGCGAGCCGATGCGCCTCGGCCATCAGGTCCGCGTCGTCGATCACCCGCCAGATCATGCCCCAGGCCTCCGCCTGCTCGGCGGTGATCGGCTCGGCGAGCAGCGCCATGCCGCGGGCCCGGGCCCGCCCGGCGAGGCGCGGCAGCAGCCAGGTGCCGCCGGCATCCGGAATCAGCCCGAGCTTGGCGAAGGCCTGGAGGAACTTGGCCGAGCGGGCGGCGAGCACGAGGTCGCCGTGGAAGGCGAGGCTGGCGCCCGCGCCTGCCGCGACGCCGTTGACGGCGCAGATCAGCGGCATCGGCAGGTCGCGGATCTGCCGGACCAGGGGGTTGTAGAAGGCTTCGAGGGTGCGCGTGAGGTCGGGCTCGACGTCGGGCGCGAAATTGCGGGCCGAGAGGTCCTGGCCGGCGCAGAAGCCGCGGCCGGCCCCGGTGAGGATCAGAGCCCGGCAGTCGGGATCGGCGGCAGCCTCGCCGAGCGCCGCGCGCAGGGCGAGGTGCAGCGGCTCGTTGAAGGCGTTGAGCCGGTCGGGCCGGTTGAGGACCAGCACCCGGTAGCCGGCGTGGCGCTCGACCAGCACCAGGGTCTCGCTCGTCTCGCTCATTCGGTTCCGTCCTCCCCGTCCCGCCGTGTCGGGCCCCGAGGAGCCGCCGGCGCGATCTATTGACCAACCGGACGGTAAATTATAAAGCTGCGCGGGTGAAGTCAAACGCACGCCCTCAGCCAAACGCCAGGGTGGACGGGCGCCGCGCGGACTTGCCAACAAAGCGGACTTGCAAAGCACGACCGGACGGGCTCAACGAAGGCCCGTGACGCCAGCGACCGGAGCAACAACCGGCGCGGCCCGTAAACGGGAGGATACCACCATGAAGCGCATCGTCTGGGCGCTCGCCCTCGCCGGCACCGTTCTGGCCGGTCCCGTGCTGGCACAGCCGATCAAGATCGGCGTCACCATCGCCAAGACCGGCCCGGCGGCCTCGCTCGGCATCCCGCAGGCCAACACCGTGACGCTGCTGCCGACCGAGATCGGCGGCCAGAAGGTGGAGTGGATCGTCCTCGACGACGCGACCGACACCACCAAGGGCGTCGCCAACGCGCGCAAGCTGGCGAGCGACGATAAGGTCGATGCCATCGTCGGTTCCTCGGTGACGCCGGTCTCGCTGGCGCTGATCGAGGTCGCGGCCGAGGCCAAGGTGCCGCTGATCAGCCTCGCCGCTTCCTCCAAGATCGTCGCCCCGATGGACGACAAGCGCCGCTGGGTGTTCAAGGCGCCGCAGAACGACGGCCTGATGGCCGAGGCGATCGCCGCCCACATGGCCAAGGCCGGCGTGAAGTCCGTCGGCTTCGTCGGCTTCAACGACGCCTACGGCGACGGCTGGCTCGCCGAGATCACGCCCCGGCTCGAGGCCAAGGGCATCAAGCTCGCCGCGACCGAGCGCTACGCCCGCACCGACACCAGCGTCACCGGCCAGGTGCTGAAGGTGATGGCGGCGCGTCCCGACGCGGTGCTGATCGCCGGCTCGGGCACGCCCGCGGCGCTGCCGCAGAAGACGCTCAAGGAGCGCGGCTACGCCGGCAAGTACTACCAGACCCACGGCGTGGCCAATGCCGACTTCCTGCGCGTCGGCGGCAAGGACCTGGAAGGCACGGTGCTGCCGGCGGGTCCCCTGCTGGTGGCCGAGCAGCTCCCGGAATCGAACCCGGTGCGCAAGGTCGCCCTCGATTACACCAAGGCCTACGAGGCGAAGTTCGGGCCTGGCTCGCTCGCGACCTTCGGCGGCCACGCCTACGACGCGCAGGTGCTCTTGGCGAACGCGATCCCTGTCGCGCTCAAGACCGCCAAGCCCGGCACGCCCGAGTTCCGGTCGGCGCTCCGCGACGCGATCGAGGGGTTGAAGGACGTCGTCTACACCAACGGCGTCGTCAACATGACCCCGACCGACCATGTCGGCCAGGACGACCGCGCCCGCGTGATGGTGACGATCGAGAACGGCAAGTGGAAGCTGTTGTCGGCGACGAATTGAACGGCGGATCCTGATCGGACGCCAGGCCGCTCTCCCTCCCTCCACCTCATCCTGAGGTGTTAGTCCATCGCAGATGGACTAACACCTCGATGGAGGGCTCCAGACATCTTTGCGATCATCGGAGCCCTCCTTCGAGGCTCGTTGCACTCGCACCTCAGGATGAGGTCGCGCGTGGGACAGACATAAAAAATCACGGCATCCCCCAAGACGCCCAGGATCCCATTCCGTGGACGCCACGATCCTCCTTCTCCTCCTCCAGGACGGCGTCGTGAACGGCGCGATCTACGCGCTGATCGCCCTGTCGCTGGTCCTGGTCTTCACCGTCACGCGGGTCATCCTGATCCCGCAGGGCGAGTTCGTCGCCTATGGGGCGCTGACGCTGGCGAGCCTGGAGGCCGGCACGCTGCCGGGCACCGTGCCGCTGCTCCTCGGCCTCGGCGGCCTCGCCTTCCTGGCCGATTGTGCCGAGGGACGGCACACCCTCGACGGGCGCGGGCTCCTGCGCCTCGCGCTGCGGGACCTCGCCCTGCCGGCGCTCGTCGCCGCGGCGGCCTGGATCCTGGCGCCGACGAAGCCCGGCCTCGCGGTCGAGATCCTCCTGACCCTCGCCATCGTGACGCCGATGGGCGGCTTCCTGCACGCGGTGGCGTTCCGGCCGCTCGCGCATGCCTCGGTGCTGGTGCTCCTGATCGCCTCGGTCGGCGTGCACCTGGCGCTGACCGGCCTCGGCCTGGTGTTCTTCGGCGCGGAGGGCTCGCGGACCCCGCCGCTGTCGGAAGCCTCGTTCCCGGCCGGCCCCCTGCTCGTCAGCGGCCAGTCGCTCTGGATGATCGGGCTCACGCTAGCGATCATCGTCGCGCTCTGGCTGTTCTTCTCGCGCACGCTGCTCGGCAAGGCGCTGATCGCGACGGCCGTCAACCGGCTCGGCGCCCGGCTGATGGGCATCGCCCCCTCGCTCGCCGGTCGTCTCAGCTTCTCGGTCGCGGCCTTCATCGGGGCGCTGTCCGGCGTGCTGATCGCGCCGCTCACCACCGTCTACTACGACACCGGCTTCCTCATCGGCCTCAAGGGCTTCGTTGCGGCGATCATCGGCGGGCTCGCGAGCTACCCGGCGGCGGCCGCCGCCGCGATCCTCGTCGGCATCATCGAATCCGTCGCCTCGTTCGAGGCCAGCGCCTTCAAGGAGGTGATCGTGTTCATGGCGATCATCCCGGTCCTGCTCTGGCGCTCCCTGCGCTCGGCCCCGGTAGAGGACGAGGAGTGACCATGCCCACCCGTCTCGCCCCCACCCCACTCCTGACCGGCCTCTTCGCCCTCCTGGTCGTCGCCCTGCCGTTCCTGCCCGGCGTGCCGCCGTTCTGGCTCACGCTGATGACCTATGCCGGCCTCTCGGCGATCGTGGTCACGGGCCTCGTGGTACTGACCGGGGTTGCGGGCATCACCTCCTTCGGGCAGGCGATGTTCGTCGGCATCTCGGCCTACGCCACGGCGCTGCTGACCACGCAAGGGGGGCTCTCGCCCTGGCTCTCCCTGCCGGCGGCCCTGCTCCTGTCGGCCGTCGCCGCCTGGGTGATCGGCGCGATCACGCTGCGCCTGTCGGGCCATTACCTGCCGCTCGGCACCATCGCCTGGAACATCTCGTTCTTCTACGTGCTCGGCAACACCGACGCGCTCGGCCGCTACGATGGGCTGACCGGCCTGCCGCCGATCTCGCTTCTCGGCCACCCGGTGCTGGGCGGCGGCGAGGCGATGCTGCTGACCTGGGGATTCCTGGCCCTGAGCCTCTGGCTCACCCACCGCCTGCTGCGCTCGCGCACCGGCCGGGCGATCCGGGCGCTCAAGGGCGGGGTCGTCGCGGCGGAATCCTTCGGGGTCGACACGGCGCGGGTGAAGATCGTCGCCTTCGTGTACGCGGCGATGCTGGCGGCTTTGTCGGGCTGGCTCTACGCCCACATCCAGCGCGCCATCAACCCGACGCCGTTCGGCATCAATGCCGGCATCGAGTACCTGCTGATGGCGGTGATCGGCGGGGCCGGCTCGATCGGCGGCGGCGTCTTCGGCGCCGTGCTGGTGACGGTGCTGAAGGACCAGCTCCAGAACGTGCTGCCGCTGGTCTTCGGCGCCCAGGGCAACTTCGAGGCGATCGTGTTCGGGGTGCTGCTGGTGGTGATGCTCCAGCGCGCGCCGGACGGCCTGTGGCCGCTGATCGTGCGCCGCTCCGTCGCCGCCCCGCCCGACCGAGGGCCGGCGCGCGAGCCCCTGGCGCCGCGCCCGGCCGCCGCCCCCGGCACGGCGCTGCTCGAAGCCGCGAACCTCAGAAAGACCTTCGGGGGCCTCGTTGCGGTCAACGACATCGGGTTTGCCGTGAGGGCCGGCGAGGTGGTGGCGCTGATCGGGCCGAACGGCGCGGGCAAGAGCACCACCTTCAACCTCGTCACCGGGGTGGCACGCCTCACCGCCGGCGCGGTGCGGCTCCGGGGGACGGACGTGACCGGCCTGCCGGCGCGGCGCATCGCCCGGCTCGGCTGCGCCCGCACCTTCCAGCACGTCAAGCTCGTCGCCGGCATGTCGGTGATCGAGAACGTGGCGCTCGGCGCCCATCTGCGCGGCGCCGCCGGCCCGGTCCGCGGCGCGCTCGGCCTCGATGCGGCGGAGGAGGCCGCGCTCTTCGCCGAGGCCGACCGCCAGCTCGCCCGGGTGGGATTGACCGCCTGCCGCGACCTGCCGGCGGGCAGCCTGGCGCTCGGCCAGCAGCGCATCGTCGAGATCGCCCGCGCGCTCTGCCTCGGTCCCCAGCTCCTCCTCCTCGACGAGCCGGCCGCCGGCCTGCGCCACCAGGAGAAGCAGGCGCTGGGCGACCTCCTGCGCCGCCTGCGCCAGGAGGGACTCGGCATCCTGCTCGTCGAGCACGACATGGATTTCGTGATGGGGCTCGCCGACCGGCTGGTGGTGATGAATTTCGGCGCCAAGCTGTGCGAGGGCGCCCCCGCCGCGGTCCGCCGCGACCCGGCGGTGGTCGAGGCCTATCTGGGGAGCCCGGCATGACCGTTCCGATGCTCGAGGCGCACGCCGTCTCCGTCGCCTACGGCAAGGTCGAGGCGGTGCGGGGCGTCTCGCTCAGCGTCGCGCCCGGCCGGCTCGTCACGGTGCTGGGCGCCAACGGCGCCGGCAAGACCACGCTGCTCAACGCCCTGATGGGGGTGCTGCCGGCGAAGGGGACCCTCCGCTTCGAGGGGCGCGACCTGACCCGGCTGCCCGTCGAGGCCAGGGTCGCGCTGGGGCTGAGCCTGATCCCCGAGCGGCGCGAGCTCTTCTCGACGATGACCGTCGAGGACAACCTGAAGCTCGGCGCCTTCCGGTTCCGCACCACGGGCGGCGGCGATCTCGGCGAGATGTACCGGCTCTTTCCCCGCCTGGCCGAGCGCCGGCGCCAGCAGGCCGGGACGCTCTCGGGCGGCGAGCGCCAGATGCTCGCCATGGCCCGCGCGCTGATGGGCCGCCCGCGCCTCCTGATGCTCGACGAGCCGAGCCTCGGCCTCGCCCCCCTGATCGTCGCCGAGGTGATGCGCACGGTCGCGCGCCTGCGCGACGAGGGGGTGGCGATCCTGCTCGTCGAGCAGAACGCCCGTGCCGCGCTCCGGATCGCCGATCACGGCTACGTCCTCGACGGCGGCCGCGTGGTGCTGGAGGGCGACAGCCGCACCCTGCAGGCCGACGCCCGGGTCGCCGAGACCTATCTCGGCAGCCTCGGGGCCGAGACGCCGGACCGGGCCGCGGCGACGGGCTGACCTCGGGGCCGCGCGGGACGGCCGGCGGTCCCCCACGGCGGGAACGCCGTCACCCGCCAGGGTCGTATCGCGGCCTCGCAGGATACAACCGCTTCCTCCCGGTCCGGAACCGCCACCGAGGGGCTTGCCGCCACCGCCCTCGCCGGGTACCTACGGACAGGTTTCGCGTCACCGTCCCCGCGACCGAGCGCTCCGCCCCGTCCGCGGGCCAATCGCCAGGACACCGAAGACGAAACCGAAGGGCCTGTAGCTCAATGGTTAGAGCCGACCGCTCATAACGGTCTGGTTG